>NZ_JBHWWF010000009.1:0-223925 GCF_042736455.1 Streptomyces sp. NPDC060064 | reverse complement strand
CGACTCGACGCCGTCCTGCGCCCCAAGGCCGACGCCGCCCTCAACCTCCACGAACTCACGTGGGATCTGGGGCTCTCCGCCTTCGTCCTCTTCTCCTCCTCAGCCGGCCTCTTCGGCGACCCGGGACAGGGCAACTACGCCGCCGCCAACACCTTCCTCGACGCACTCGCCCACCACCGCCGCTCGCTCGGCCTCCCCGCAACCTCCCTCCAATGGGGCCTGTGGGAGCAGCGCAGCGGAATCACCGGACACCTCACCACCGCAGACATCGAGCGCATCCACCGCTCCGGCATGACCCCCCTCCCCACCCAACTCGCCCTCCAACTCCTCGACACAGCACGCGAATCGGGCGCCCCTGTCTCGTCGCCCATGAGTCTTGACCTCGCCATGTTCCGCGCGCCCTCCGCCACGGTCCCCGCCCTGCTGCGCGGACTCGTCGGCACGCCCGTGCGCCGTGTGGTGACGAGCGAAGCGGCAGCGGCCGGCGGCACGTCCGTCCTGGCCCGCCGTCTCGCCGGGCTCTCGCCCGCCGAGCGTACGAGCACCTTGCTCGAGCTCGTACGCGGTCATGTCGCGTCCGTACTCGGCCATGGCAACGCGCAAGCGATCGAGCCGAAGCGGGCCTTCAAGGAGGTGGGGTTCGACTCGCTGACCGCGGTCGAGCTGCGCAACCGCCTGAACACTCTCACCGGCCTCCGTCTCCCGGCGACACTCACTTTCGACTACCCGACCCCATCGGCACTGGTGGAGCACCTGCTCTCCGAGACGTTCGCTGATCAGTCCGCCACCACCGGTTTCGTGGCTCCGGTCGCCGGGCCGCGGAACGACGACGAGCCGATCGCCATCGTCGGTATGGCCTGCCGCTTCCCGGGTGATGTCGCCTCGCCGGACGACCTCTGGCGCATGGTCGTCGAGAAGGCTGAAGGTCTCTCCACGTTCCCCACCGACCGCGGCTGGGACATCAAGGGCGTGTACGACCCGGATCCGACGCACGTCGGCACGACGTACGTCCGCGAGGGCGGATTCGTCTCCGCCGCGGACTTCGACGCCGAGTTCTTCGGGATCTCGCCGCGTGAGGCGCTGGCGATGGACCCGCAGCAGCGGCTGCTGCTCGAAGCTTCCTGGGAGTCGCTGGAGGCCGCGGGGATCGACCCGGCGTCCGTACGCGGCAGCCAGACAGGTGTCTTCGCCGGTGTCATGAACACCGACTACTTCCCGAGCCTCCAGTCGGTGCCCGAGGACCTGGAGGGCTACCTCAGCACCGGCACGTCCGGCAGCGTCGCCTCCGGACGTATCTCGTACGCACTCGGCCTCGAAGGCCCGGCCGTTTCGGTGGACACGGCGTGCTCGTCCTCGCTGGTGGCCCTGCATCTGGCAGTTCAGTCGCTGCGCCGCGGTGAGTGCTCGCTGGCGCTGGCCGGCGGCGTCACCGTCATGTCGACACCTGACACCTTTGTCGACTTCTCGCGCCAGCGCGGCCTCGCCCCCGACGGCCGCTGCAAGGCCTTCGCGGGCGCGGCCGACGGCACGATCTGGGCCGAGGGTGTGGGCATGCTGCTCGTCGAGCGGCTGTCGGACGCCGAGCGCAACGGCCACAAGGTCCTTGCGGTCGTCCGCGGTACGGCAGTGAACCAGGACGGCGCATCCAACGGTCTGACCGCTCCGAACGGCCCGTCGCAGCAGCGCGTCATCCGCCAGGCGCTTGCGGGCGCGGGCCTGTCCACGGCCGATGTGGACGTGGTGGAAGCACACGGCACGGGAACGCGCCTCGGTGACCCGATCGAAGCTCAGGCGCTGCTGGCCACGTACGGCCAGGGGCGCGAGGGCGGGGAGCCGTTGTGGCTGGGCTCGGTGAAGTCCAACATCGGCCACACCCAGGCTGCAGCCGGCGCTGCGGGCATCATCAAGATGGTCGTCGCGATGCAGGAGGGTGTCCTCCCGCAGACCCTGCACGTGGACGAGCCGTCGCCCGAGATCGACTGGTCGGCGGGGGCGGTGTCGCTACTGACCGAGGCGCGGGAGTGGCCGGAGACCGGGCGCCCGCGCCGGGCGGGTGTCTCGTCCTTCGGCATCAGTGGCACCAATGCGCATGTGATTCTGGAGCAGGCGCCGGTCGTGGAAGCTGTTGAGGCTTCCGAGGCCCCTGTGGTTGGTGGGGTCGTTCCGTGGGTGCTCTCCGGCAAGTCCGAGGGCGCGCTGCGGGCGCAGTCCGAGCGCCTGGCCTCGTTCCTCGCCGGGCGGCTGGGCCTCGGCCCGGCGGATGTGGGTTACTCGCTGGCGGTGTCGCGGGCGCGGTTCGAGCACCGGGCGGTCGTCTCGGGTGCGAGCCGTGAGGAGCTGCTGTCCGGGCTGGAGGCTCTCGCCGCCGGACGGACGGCCCCCGGACTGGTCGACGGCTCGACCGGTACGGGCGGCAAGCTGGCGTTCCTGTTCACGGGGCAGGGCAGTCAGCGGGCCGGGATGGGCCGGGAGCTGTACGAGACGTATCCGGTGTTCGCTGAGGCCTTCGACGAGGTCTGTGCGCACTTTGACGGGCACCTCGAGCGCCCGCTGAAGGACCTCGTCTTCGACGCGGACAACGCGGACTCCGGTCTGCTGGACCAGACAGTGTTCACGCAGGCCGCACTGTTCGCGGTCGAGGTCGCACTCTTCCGCCTCGTCGAGGCCTGGGGACTGACCCCCGACTTCCTCGTCGGCCACTCGGTCGGTGAACTGGCTGCCGCACACGCGGCAGGCGTCTTCACGCTGGCGGACGCCACGAAGCTCGTCGCTGCGCGCGGCCGTCTCATGCAGGCCCTCCCTGCCGGTGGAGCCATGGCCGCGATCCAGGCCACCGAAGCCGAAATCCAGCCCCTGCTGGAAGGCCGCGAGCACGAGATCGCCATCGCCGCGATCAACGGACCTTCCTCCGTGGTGATTTCCGGTGACGAGAACGCCGTGGTGGAGGTGCTGGAGCAGTGGCGCGGCCAGGGCCGCAAGGTCCGCCAGCTCCGCGTCAGCCACGCCTTCCACTCCCCCCGCATGGAACCCATGCTCGACGAGTTCCGCACCATCGCCGCAGGAATCTCCTACGGAACCCCGAGCATCCCGGTCGTCTCCAACCTCACCGGCCAACTCGCCACACCCGAAGACCTCGGCACCGCCGACTACTGGGTACGACACGTCCGCCAAGCAGTCCGCTTCGCCGACGGCATCACCTACCTGGCTGAGCAGGGCGTGACGTCCTTCGTCGAGCTGGGCCCCGACGGAACCCTCTCCGCCATGGCCCAGGAAACCCTCCCCGACACCGACAACACCCTCTTCACCCCCGTCCTGCGCAAAAACCGCCCCGAAGCCGAAACCCTCACCCAAGCCATCGCCCACGCACACGTACACGGCGCAGAACTCGACTGGAACGGCGTATTCGCCGACCGTGGCGCTCACCGCGTCGACCTGCCGACCTACGCGTTCCAGCACCAGCACTACTGGCTGGAGCAGACTGCCCCCACCGGCAGCCTTGTCCCTGCCGGTCTGGCTTCGGTCACGCACCCACTGCTCGGCGCGGCGGTCGCGCTTCCTGTAACAGGAACAATTCTGTTGGCCGGCCGTCTCTCGCTGCAGTCGCACAACTGGCTTGCGGATCACTTCGTGATGGGCGTTCCGGTGGTGCCCACATCCGTCCTTGTGGAGCTGGCGACTCAAGCCGGCGACGAAGCCAACTGTGGTGCGTTGGCGGAGTTGACCCTTCAGGCTCCGCTTGTACTGCCCGCGCAGGGTGGCGTCGCCCTCCGCGTGACCGTGGACAACGCCGACGAACACGGGCACCGGGCGATCGCGATCTACTCGCGTGCCGAAGAGGCCTCCATCGACGAGCCGTGGAAGTGCCACGCCACGGGCCGCGTCACCGGAGTGGCTCCGGATGCCGACATTGATTTGTCGGTGTGGCCGCCGCAGGGTGCCGCGTCCGTCGACGTAGATGCGATCTACGAGCGCCTCGCACAAGCGGAACTGGCATACGGACCGGTCTTCCAGGGCCTGCGTGCGGCTTGGCGGCTCGGCGGGGACGTGTTCGCCGAGGTCGCACTTCCCGAGGGAACTGCGACCGACGGCTTCGGACTGCACCCCGCACTCCTGGACGCCGCCCTGCACGCACTGCCTCTGGATTCGCACGAGCGGGCACGTATCGCCTCCTCGTGGAACGGTGTGTCGCTGTACGCGTCGGGCGCCTCAGCTCTGCGTGTGAAGCTGTCCCCCGCCGACGGCTCGATCGTGGCCGCCGACGAATCGGGCGCACCCGTATTCGCCGCACAGTCCGTCACCTGGCGCGAGACGTCGGCCGAGGAACTGGCGGCCGACCGTGGAGGGTTCCACAACTCCCTGTTCCGCGTGGATTGGCCGGAGCTGTCGCTGCCGTCGGTCGAGCCGGGTACGTGGGCGGTGCTCGGCGAGCCGGGCTCCTTTGCCGACGGCCCGCTGTTCTCGAGCCTGGCCGAGCTCACTACCTCCGACACGATCCCCGAGGTCGTCTTCGCTCCCCTCTCGGCATACGAAGGCACGGACACGGCCACCGCCGCACACCAGGCCACACACCGCGCGCTCGCCCTCGTCCAGGACTGGCTGGCAGAGGACCGCTTCGCCGACTCCCGACTCGTCTTCATCACCCACGGCGCAATCGCCGCAGGCCCGACCGACACCGTCACCGACCTGGCCAACGCACCCGTCTGGGGCCTCGTACGAACGGCCCAGTCCGAAAACCCCGACCGCTTCGTACTCCTCGACACCGACGACAAGTCGCCCGAACTCAACTCGCTGTGGCCGCTCCTCGGCTCCGACGAACCAGAAGCAGCACTCCGCAACGGCTCCGCACATGCACCCCGCCTGGCACGCCCGACAATCGCCGAGACCACCACACCGCTGGACCCCTCCGGCACCATCCTGATCACCGGCGGCACCGGCGCCCTCGGCTCCCTCGTCGCCCGCCACCTCGTCACCCAACACGGCGCACGCCACCTCATCCTCACCAGCCGCCGCGGACTCGACGCCAACGGCGCACCCGAGCTGGCCACCGAACTCACCGAACTCGGCGCAGACAAGGTAGAGATCGCCGCCTGCGACGCTGCGGACCGCGAGGCCCTCGCAACCCTCCTCGCCGGCATCCCCGCCGAGCGCCCCCTCACCGCCGTCATCCACACCGCCGGAGTCCTCGACGACGGCGTCATCAACTCCCTCACCCCCGAACGCCTCGACGCCGTCATGCGCCCCAAGGTCGACGCCGCCCTCAACCTCCACGAACTGACCAAGGACCTGGGCCTCTCCGCCTTCGTCCTCTTCTCCTCCGCCGCCGGCGTCTTCGGCGACGCAGGTCAAGCGAACTACTCGGCCGCCAACACCTTCCTCGACGCACTCGCCCACCACCGCCGCTCGCTCGGCCTCCCCGCAACCTCCCTCGCCTGGGGCTTCTGGGAGCAGCGCAGCGGGATCACCGGACACCTCTCCGCCGCCGACATCGAGCGCATCAAGCGCTCCGGCATGCTGCCGATCTCCTCGGAGCTCGGCATGTCGCTCTTCGATGCTGTCGTCTCGTCGGACGAGGCGCTGCTCGTACCCATGCCGCTGGATCTCGCCACGCTGCGCGGCCAGGGCGCGGCCCTCCCGGCGCTGCTGCGCGGTCTGACCGGATCTCCGGCCCGCCGCGTGGCCGGCGGGAAAGCAGCGAGTACCGAGTCGTCATCGCTGGCTCGCCGCCTCGCCGGGCGTCCGGAGGGCGAGCAGAGCAGCGTGCTTCTCGACCTGGTACGTACACACGTCGCAGCCGCTCTGGGCCACGGCAGCGCAGACGCTGTTGCGCCGAAGCGCGCATTCAAGGAGTTGGGCTTCGACTCACTCACCGCCGTCGAACTGCGCAACCGCCTCAACGGCGAGACTGGACTCCGACTCCCCGCAACACTGGTCTTCGACTACCCGACGCCCGCCGTGCTCGTCGACTTCCTGCGCACCGAACTCCTCGGTGCCGCGGAGACCGCCGTGGCCACTCCGCCGATCCCGGCCGGCACGACGGCCACGGACGACGACCCGATCGCGATTGTGGGCATGAGTTGCCGCTTCCCGGGCGGGGTGTCCTCCCCCGAGGAGCTGTGGCAGCTGCTGATCAACGGTCGTGAAGGGCTCTCGCCGTTCCCGACAGACCGCGGCTGGGACGTCGAGGGCCTGTACGACCCCGACCCGGCGAAGACCGGCACGACCTACGTCCAGGTCGGCGGCTTCCTGGAGAAGGCCGGCGACTTCGACCCCGCCTTCTTCGGTATCTCGCCGCGCGAGGCGCTGGCCACCGACCCGCAGCAGCGCCTGATGCTCGAGGCGGCCTGGGAGGCATTCGAACGCGCGGGCATAGACCCCGATTCGATGCGCGGCAGCCAGACCGGCGTCTTCGCCGGTGTGATGGCCACCGACTACTTCCCCGGTCTTCAGTCGGTTCCCGAGGACCTGGAGGGCTACCTCAGCACCGGTA
Source organism: Streptomyces sp. NPDC060064 (assembly GCF_042736455.1). Taxonomy (NCBI): domain Bacteria; kingdom Bacillati; phylum Actinomycetota; class Actinomycetes; order Kitasatosporales; family Streptomycetaceae; genus Streptomyces; species Streptomyces sp. NPDC060064. The sequence continues at coordinate 217,438 of NZ_JBHWWF010000009.1, read as the reverse complement.
CGTCCGGCAGCGTCGCCTCCGGACGTATCTCGTACGCACTCGGCCTCGAAGGCCCCGCAGTGTCCGTCGACACGGCGTGCTCGTCCTCGCTCGTCGCGCTGCACCTGGCCGTGCAGTCGCTGCGTCAGGGCGACTGCTCGCTGGCCCTGGTCAGTGGTGTCACGGTGATGGCCGGTCCGGATACGTTCATCGACTTCTCCCGTCAGCGCGGCCTCGCACCCGACGGCCGCTGCAAGGCCTTCGCCGGCGCCGCGGACGGCACCGCGTGGGCCGAGGGCGTGGGCATGCTGCTGGTCGAGAAGCTGTCGGATGCACAGCGCAAGGGCCACAAGGTGCTTGCGGTGGTCCGCGGTTCCGCCATCAACCAGGACGGCGCATCGAACGGCCTGACCGCTCCGAACGGTCCCTCGCAGCAGCGCGTCATCCGCCAGGCACTGGCAGGCGCGGGCCTGTCGACGGGCGACGTGGACGTGGTCGAGGCGCATGGAACGGGTACGCGGCTCGGCGACCCGATCGAGGCCCAGGCGCTGCTGGCCACGTACGGCCAGGGGCGCGAGGCCGACCAGCCACTGTGGCTGGGTTCGGTGAAGTCCAACATCGGCCACACTCAGGCTGCCGCCGGCGTCGCCGGTGTCATCAAGATGGTCATGGCGATACGGGAGGGTGTCCTCCCGCAGACCCTGCATGTGGATCAGCCGTCGCCCGAGGTCGACTGGTCGGCGGGGGCGGTGTCGCTGCTGACCGAGGCGCGGGAATGGCCGGAGACCGGGCGCCCGCGGCGGGCCGGTATCTCGTCGTTCGGCCTGAGCGGGACAAACGCACACACGATCATCGAGCAGGCGCCGGTCGAGAACTCCGATGCGGTGGCTGTGGCTCCGGTGGTTGGTGGGGTCGTTCCGTGGGTGCTGTCGGGCAAGACCGAGGACGCACTGCGGGCGCAGGCCGAACGGCTGTACTCCTTCGTGGAGGAGAACTCTGAGCTGGGTCTCGCGGATGTGGGGTACTCGCTTGCCGTGTCACGTGCCCGGTTCGAGCACCGGGCCGTCGTCACCGGCACCGACCGGGACGAACTCCTCGCCGGAGTGAAGGCGTTGGCCGCCGGCGATCCGTCGGGTGCGGTGACCGCCGGGAACATAGGCCGTGGCCGGTTGGCGTTCCTGTTCACGGGGCAGGGCAGCCAGCGGGCCGGGATGGGCCGGGAGCTGTACGAGACGTATCCGGTGTTCGCGGCGGCCTTCGACGAGGTCTGTGCGCACTTTGACGGGCACCTCGAGCGCCCGCTGAAGGACCTCGTCTTCGACACGGACAACGCGGACTCCGGTCTGCTCGACCAGACGGTATTCACCCAGGCCGCACTGTTCGCGGTCGAGGTCGCACTCTTCCGCCTCGTCGAGGCCTGGGGACTGGCCCCGGACTTCCTGGTCGGCCACTCGGTCGGTGAACTCGCTGCCGCACATGCGGCGGGCGTCTTCACCCTCGAGGACGCTACGAAGGTGGTGGCTGCGCGCGGCCGGCTGATGCAGGCCCTCCCTGCCGGTGGAGCCATGGCCGCGATCCAGGCCACCGAAGCCGAAATCCAGCCCCTGCTGGAAGGCCGCGAGACGGAGATCGCCATCGCCGCGATCAACGGACCCTCCTCGGTAGTTGTCTCCGGTGACGAGAACGCCGTGGTGGAGGTGCTGGAGTACTGGCGGGAGCAGGGCCGCAAGGTCCGCCAGCTCCGCGTCAGCCACGCCTTCCACTCCCCCCGCATGGAACCCATGCTGGACGAGTTCCGCACCATCGCCGCAAGCCTGACCTACGCGACACCGCGCATCCCGGTCGTCTCCAACCTCACCGGCCAACTCGCCACACCCGAAGACCTCGGCACCGCCGACTACTGGGTACGCCACGTCCGCCAAGCAGTCCGCTTCGCCGACGGCATCACCCACCTGGCCGGGCAAGGCGTCACCACCTACCTGGAACTCGGCCCCGACGGAACCCTCTCCGCCATGGCCCAGGAAACCCTCCCCGACGCCCATGACGACGTGGTCTTCACCCCCATCCTGCGCAAAAACCGCCCCGAAGCCGACACCCTCACCCAAGCCATCGCCCACGCACACGTACACGGCGCAGCACTCGACTGGAACGGCGTGTACGCGGGCCACAACCCCCGCCGCGTCGACCTCCCCACCTACGCCTTCCAACACCAGCACTACTGGCTCCAGGCAACAGCCTCGTCCAGTGACGCCACCAGCCTCGGACTCGGCACGACCGAGCACCCGCTGCTCGGCGCCACCATCGCACTCCCCGAGACGAACACCACCGTCCTCACCGGCCGGCTGTCTCTCCAGTCCCACCCGTGGCTGGCCGACCACATCGTCATGGGTACGGCAGTGGTGCCGGGCTCAGCGCTGATCGAGCTCGCGATCCACGCCGGCGACCAGGTCGGGCACGGCACGATCGACGAGCTGACGCTCCAAGCCCCGCTGGTCCTCCCCGAGCGCGGTGGCATCGCCCTGCGCGTGACCGTGCAGGAGGTCGACGAGAACGGCCGCTGCTCGGTGCGGATCTTCTCCCGGCCCGAGGAGACGGAAGCGGACGAGCCGTGGGTCCTCAACGCGGACGGCGCGCTGTCCGCCACGGCCGAAGGAGAGTCTTTCGACCTGTCGGTGTGGCCGCCGCAGGGTGCCGCTTCGATCGACGTGAATGAGATCTACGAGCGCCTCGCACAAGCCGAGTTGGCATACGGCCCGGTCTTCCAGGGTCTGCGCGCCGCCTGGCGACTCGACAACGACATCTACGCCGAGGTCACACTCCCCGAAGGCACCACCACCGACGGCTTCAGCCTCCACCCCGCACTCCTCGACGCAGCCCTGCACGCACTCCCCCTGAACCCGACCGACCAGCCACGCATCACCTCCTCCTGGAACGGTGTATCCCTCCACGCCTCCGGCGCCTCAACTCTGCGTGTGAAGCTCTCCCCCGCCGACGGCTCGATCACGGCAGCCGACGAAACAGGAACACCCGTCCTCACCGCACAATCCATCACCTGGCGCCGGCCCACCACCGACGAACTCACCACCGGACACAGCCCGTTCCACAACTCCCTCTTCCGCGTGGAATGGCCGGAGACGGCGATTCCGACGCCGGGCGCGAGCATCACGTCGGCCATTGTCGGCGCCAACTCCATCGGTCTGGCCGATGCGACCGTGTGTGCCGACCTGGCGGAGCTGGCACAGGCGGAAGCCGTGCCTGCCGTGGTGTTCGTTCCGCTCACCGTCACGGCCACGGCCACCGACACTCAATCCGAAGCAGACGTCGCGACTGCCGTTCGCTCGACCGCACATCACGTACTGGACCTCGTCCAAGGCTGGCTCGCCGAGGACCGTTTCGCCGACTCCCTCCTGGTATTCGTGACGCGCGGCGCAGTTGCGACTCATACGGACGAAGGCGTCAAGGACCTGGTGAACGCCCCCACTTGGGGTCTCGTTCGGTCAGCGCAGGCGGAGAACCCGGAGAGGTTCGTCCTCCTCGACATGGACACTCCCGACCCCGACCTCATCCCCGCCGGCACCGATGGCGCGGCGACGAATGCCGAGGCCGAGCGCCTCATGGCCGTCGTCGCCACGGGCGAGGAGCAGGTGGCTCTGCGCCAGGGGAAGGCTTTCGTTCCGCGCCTGGCCCGCTTCTCCGCCCAGGGCGGGGAGCCGGGAACCGGCATCGACAGCCAGGGCACGGTCCTGATCACGGGTGGCACCGGCTCGCTCGGCGCGCTGTTCGCCCGTCACCTCGTCACCGAACACGGCGTACGCCACCTCATCCTCACCAGCCGCCGCGGTCGTCACGCTGAAGGCGCCGACGAGCTGGCCACCGAACTCAGCGGCCTCGGCGCGACCACCATCACCATCGCCGCCTGCGACGCCGCGGACCGCGAAGCGCTCGCAGCCCTTCTCGCCGCCGTCCCCGCCGACCGTCCCCTCACCGCCGTCATCCACACGGCCGGTGTCCTGGACGACGGCGTCATCAACTCCCTCACCCCCGACCGGCTCGACGCGGTCATGCGCCCCAAGGCCGACGCCGCCGTGCATCTGCACGAGCTGACGAGGGATCTGGATCTGTCCGCCTTCGTCCTCTTCTCCTCCGCCGCCGGCGTGTTCGGCGAGGCGGGGCAGGGCAACTACTCGGCCGCCAACACCTTCCTGGACGCGCTGGCATCCCACCGCCGCGCCCTGGGACTGCCCGCCACCTCCCTCGCCTGGGGCTTCTGGGAGCAGCGGAGCGGCATCACCGGACACCTCTCCGCCACCGACATCGAGCGCATGAGGCGTGCGGGGACCGTCCCGCTTCCCTCCGAAGTAGGGCTCGCGATGTTCGATGCCGCCGTCCAGGGCACGGAGGCGACGCTCGTCCCGATCCCGCTGGACCTTGCCGCACTGCGGACGCAGGGCAGCACCGTTCCGGCGCTCCTCCACCGGCTCGTCGGCACGCCCGCGCGGCGCACGGTCCGGACCGAGGTCGTGGCCGACGGGTCGGGTCTGGCGCAGCGCCTGGCCGGTCTCTCGCGCAATGAGCAGGACAACGCGCTGCTGAACCTTGTACGTACGCACGTGGCTGCCGTCCTTGGTCACGGCGGCGCGGACGCGGTCGAACCGGGCCGGGCCTTCAAGGAGTTGGGCTTCGACTCGCTGACCGCCGTCGAACTGCGCAACCGCCTCAACGGCGAGACCGGACTCCGACTCCCCGCAACGCTGATTTTCGACTACCCGACGCCCGCCGCACTCGTCGAGTACATAGGGGGCGAGGTTCTCGGACAGGGTGCCGGGACGGCACTCGCCGTCGCCGCCCAGGTCGAGACCGTCGTGGCGACGGACGACGACCCGATCGCGATCGTGGGCGTTGCCTGCCGCTACCCGGGTGGCGCCACCTCGTCCGAGGCACTGTGGCGACTGCTGCTCGCGGGCGAGGAGGGCCTGACGGACTTCCCGACCGACCGTGGCTGGGACCTCGATACCCTCTTCGACTCCGATCCCGACCGCGTCGGCACCACCTACGCCAGGGTCGGCGGCTTCCTCGAGAGCGCCGGCGACTTCGACCCCGCGTTCTTCGGGATCTCGCCGCGCGAGGCGCTGGCGATGGACCCGCAGCAGCGGCTGCTGCTCGAAGCATCGTGGGAGGCACTCGAGCGGGCCGGGATCGACCCGGCGTCCATACGCGGCAGCCAGACCGGTGTCTTCGCCGGTGTCATGAGCTCGGACTACTACCCGGGCCGCGACTCCGCCCCGGAGGGCGTCGAGGGCTACCTCGGCACCGGTAACTCGGGCAGTGTCGCCTCGGGTCGTGTCTCGTACGTGCTCGGTCTTGAAGGCCCCGCGGTGTCCGTCGACACGGCGTGCTCGTCCTCGCTCGTCGCACTGCACCTGGCCGTGCAGTCGCTGCGCCAGCGGGAGTGCTCGCTGGCGCTGGTCGGTGGCGTCACGGTCATGGCCAGCCCGGACACGTTCGTCGACTTCTCGCGTCAGCGCGGTCTCGCACCCGACGGCCGCTGCAAGGCGTTCGCAGCAGCCGCGGACGGCACCGGCTGGGCGGAGGGCGTGGGCATGCTGCTGGTCGAGCGGCTGTCAGAGGCGCGCCGCAACGGCCACACCGTTCTTGCGGTGGTTCGCGGTACTGCGGTGAACCAGGACGGTGCGTCGAACGGTCTGACCGCTCCGAACGGCCCCTCCCAGCAGCGTGTCATCCGCCAGGCCCTCGCCAACGCGAAGCTCGCGCCCGGGGATGTGGACGCGGTGGAGGCACACGGCACCGGTACTCGGCTCGGTGACCCGATCGAGGCGCAGGCGCTGCTGGCCACGTACGGCCAGGGGCGCGAGGGCGGGGAGCCGTTGTGGCTCGGTTCGATCAAGTCCAACATCGGCCACAGCCAGGCAGCCTCGGGCGTGGCAGGCATCATCAAGATGGTCATGGCGATGCGGGAGGGCCTGCTGCCGAAGACCCTGCACGTCGACGAGCCGTCAGCGGAGGTGGACTGGTCGGCGGGGGATGTCCAGTTGCTGACCGAGGCACGGGAGTGGCCCGAGGTCGGGCGTCCGCGCCGGGCAGGCGTCTCGTCGTTCGGCATCGGCGGCACGAATGCACACGTGATCCTGGAGCAGGCGCCGGCCGTGGAGGCCGAGCCGACTTCTGAGGTTCCTGTTGTCGGTGGGGTCGTTCCGTGGGTGCTGTCGGGCAAGACTGAGGACGCACTGCGGGCGCAGGCCGAGCGGCTGTACTCCTTCGTGGAGGAGAGCTCTGAGCTGGGGCTGGCGGATGTGGGGTACTCGCTTGCCGTGTCACGGGCGCGGTTCGAGCACCGGGCCGTCGTCACCGGCACTGACCGAGACGAACTCATCGCGGGCGTACGAGCGTTGGCCACGGGAGAACCGTCCGGCGTACTGACCACTGGCAGCGTGAACCGCGGCCGGATCGCGTTCCTGTTCACGGGTCAGGGCAGCCAGCGGGCCGGGATGGGCCGGGAGCTGTACGAGACGTACCCGGTGTTCGCGGCTGCCTTCGACGAAGTCTGTGCGCACTTTGACGGGCACCTCGAGCGCCCGCTGAAGGACCTCGTCTTCGACACGGACAACGCGGACTCCGGTCTGCTGGACCAGACGGTGTTCACGCAGGCCGCACTGTTCGCGATCGAGGTCGCACTCTTCCGCCTCGTCGAGGCCTGGGGACTCACCCCCGACTTCCTCGTCGGCCACTCCGTCGGCGAACTCGCTGCCGCACACGCGGCAGGCGTCTTCACGCTGGCGGACGCCACGAAGCTGGTCGCTGCGCGCGGCCGGCTGATGCAGGCCCTCCCGGCCGGTGGAGCCATGGCCGCGATCCAGGCCACCGAAGCCGAAATCCTGACGACGGTCGAAGGCCGCGAGCACGAGATCGCCATCGCCGCGATCAACGGACCCTCCTCGGTAGTTGTCTCCGGTGACGAGGCGGCTGTGGTGGAGGTGCTGGAGCACTGGCGGGAGCAGGGCCGCAAGGTCCGCCAGCTCCGCGTCAGCCACGCCTTCCACTCCCCCCGCATGGAACCCATGCTGGACGACTTCCGCACCATCGCCGCAAGCCTTACCTACGGAACCCCGCGCATCCCGGTCGTCTCCAACCTCACCGGCCAACTCGCCACACCCAAAGACCTCGGCACCGCCGACTACTGGGTACGCCACGTCCGCCAAGCAGTCCGCTTCGCCGACGGCATCACCCACCTCGCCACCCAAGGCGTCACCACCTACCTGGAACTCGGCCCCGACGGAACCCTCTCCGCCATGGCCCAGGAAACCCTCCCCGACACCGACAACACCCTCTTCACCCCCGTACTCCGCAAAAACCGCCCCGAAGCCGACACCCTCACCCAAGCCATCGCCCACACACACGTACACGGCGCAGAAATCAACTGGAACGGCGTGTACGCGGGCCGTGGTGGGCAACGTGTGGAGCTGCCGACCTACGCCTTCCAACACGACCGCTACTGGCTCGAGTCGCTCTCTCCCACCGGCGACGCCGCCGGACTTGGCCAGTCCGCCAACAGCCACCCGCTGCTCGGCGCCACCATCGCTCTCCCCGAGTCGGACACCACCGTCCTCACCGGCCGGCTGTCCCTCCAGTCGCACCCGTGGCTGGCCGATCATGTGGTGCTCGGATCGGCACTGCTGCCCGGGTCCGTCCTCGTCGAGCTCGCGATCCACGCCGGCGACCAGGCCGGCTGCAGCACCCTCGAGGAACTGACGATCCAGACCCCGCTCGTGCTCCCCCAGCGCGGCGGAAGCGCCATCCGAGTGACGGTGGAGGCCGCCGACGAGAGCGGTCACCGACGTGTGGCGATCTACTCGCGGCTCGACGACGCCGACGCGGAAACGCCGTGGACACGGCATGCCGAGGGCCTGCTCACGGAGGCCATGTCCGGCGGCGACTTCGATCTGTCGGTGTGGCCGCCCAAGGGCGCAACAGAGATCGAACTCGATGGCGTCTACGACGATCTAAAGAGCATCGGTGCCGGCTACGGCCCGGTCTTCCAAGGCCTGCGCAATGCCTGGCGACTCGACAACGACACGTACGCCGAGATCGCGCTTCCCGAGGGAACTGCGACCGACGGCTACGGTCTCCACCCCGCACTCCTCGACGCCGCCCTGCACACCCTGCATCTCGACGCACTCGACGCGTTCGGCGACGAGAGCGGCCGGATCTCCCTGCCGACCGCGTGGAGTGGCGTCACGCTCCACGCAACGGGCGCTTCCCTGCTGCGCGTACGCATCACTGAGAGCCTGGCCGTACAGATCGCGGATCGCACCGGATCGCCCGTGGCGACGGTCGCCGCGCTCGAGCTGCAGCCGATGACGGGCGACGAGCTCTCCTCGGCCCGCGCCGGATTCCATGAGGCGCTGTTCCATTCCGAGTGGACGCCGTTGGCGCTCGGCACATCCAGCACCGTCGCGCCGGACGTCGCGACCGGGTGGGCCGTACTCGGGGGCGACACCCTGGGGCTGCCCTTCGACGGCGCGGCGTGGTACGCGGATTTGGGCGAGCTGTCCCGGGAGGGATCCGTACCGCAGCTGGTGTTCGCGCCCCTGAGCTCCACGCCCGTATCGAGCAGGTACGCAGCGCAGGGCGACGCACAGGATCTCGCGCAGGCAGCGCACGCCGCGCTGTACCGGACGCTCGACCTGGCGCAGGAGTGGCTGGCCGACGAGCGGTTCGCCGACTCGCGTCTGGTACTCGTGACCCAGGGTGCGGCCGCCACTGGGCCCGACGAAGATGTGCTGGACCTGGAGAACGCCGCCGTTTGGGGGCTGATCCGCTCGGCGCAGACCGAGAACCCGGACCGACTCGTGCTCCTGGACGTACGGAGTGACGAGCTCACCGCCGAGCTGCTCGCGACGGCCGTCGCTTCCGGCGAGCCCGAGCTGGCCGTACGGGGCGCCCAGGTGTCCGCGCGTCGTCTGGCCCGCGTCCCCGTCGCCGGGGTAACCACAACAGCCTCTGTCGAGCTGGACCGTGCCGGCACCGCGCTGATCACCGGCGGCACCGGCACGCTCGGAGCACTGGTGGCACGCCACCTGGTGACCGAGCACGGCGTACGCAACCTCATCCTCACCAGCCGCCGTGGCCTCGATGCCGAGGGCGCACCGGAGTTGGCCGCCGAGCTCAAGGGTCTTGGCGCACAGGTGGAGATCGTCTCGCGCGATGTCACGGACTTCTCGGCGCTGAAGACGCTCGTGAAGTCCGTCCCGGCGGAGCATCCGCTCACCGCAGTCGTGCACACCGCCGGCGTGATCGACGATGCCACGGTCGGCTCGCTCACGCGGGAGCGGCTCGGCCGGGTACTGCGTCCGAAGATCGACGCCGTACTCAACCTCCACGAGCTGACGAAGGACCTGGGCCTGTCCGCCTTCGTCCTCTTCTCCTCCGCCGCCAGTCTCTTCGGCGAGGCAGGCCAGGCCAACTACGTCGCGGGCAATACCTTCCTCGACGCCTTGGCGCAGCACCGGCGGGCCGTCGGACTCGCCGGCACCTCGCTCCAGTGGGGTTTCTGGGGGCAACGCAGTGGCATCACCGGCCACCTCACGGCAGCCGACGTACAGCGCATGGAGCGCGGCGGCATGCTGCCGATCTCCTCGGAGCTGGGCATGTCGCTGTTCGATGTGGCCCGCGAGTCCGGCCGTCCCGTGGTCTCCCCGATGCGCCTGGATCTCGGGACGCTGCTCGCCCACGAAGGCGGCTCGGACGACGCACTGCTGCGTGGGTTGCGGCGTGGGCCCGGCCGGCGCGCGGCCGCGGCCGGCGGTTCCGCTGCGGGCAAGGCTGCACTCGCCGACCGACTCGCCGGGCTCACCGGCGAGGAGCAGAACGCGCTGCTGCTGGAGGCCGTGCGTACCCATGTCGCCGCGGTCCTCGGCCACAGCGGCGGGGGCGGGCTCGAACCGGGCCGGGCCTTCAAGGAGTTGGGCTTCGACTCGCTGACCGCCGTCGAACTGCGCAACCGCCTCAACGGCGAGACCGGGCTCCGGCTTCCGGCCACTCTCGTCTTCGACTACCCGACGCCGCTCGCGCTCACCGGTTATCTGCGTGCCCACCTGGTGCCGGACAGCGACGGGCCCGACGCCGGCGCCGATCCCGAGGAAGTCCGGATCCGCTCCGCGCTCGCAGCTGTTCCGCTGGCTCGCTTCCGCGAGGCCGGCGTGCTGGATCTCCTGATGGACCTGGCCGGTATGGGCGGTGCGAACCCCGCGCCCGAGGAAACCGACCGAACCGACGCGATCGACGATATCGACGCGATGGACACCGAACACCTGATCCGTATGGCGCTCGGAAACGCCGACTCGTGATGTCTGATGTGTGGAGCTCTTGATGACAACGTCCCAGGCACAACTCGTCGAGGCGCTGCGTGCGTCGATCAAGGAAGCCGAGAGCCTCAAGCAGCAGAACCGGCAGCTCGTCGGTGCAGCGACGGAGCCGATCGCGATCGTCGGTATGGCCTGCCGCTACCCGGGCGGGGTCGCCTCGCCCGAGGATCTCTGGCAGTTGGTGTCGGACGGAGTCGACGCGATCTCCGGGTTCCCGACGGACCGCGGCTGGGACACCGAGGGCCTGTACGACCCGGACCCGGACAAGCCCGGCAAGATCGTCTCGCGTGAGGGCGGATTCCTTTACGAGGCGGGCGACTTCGATCCCGCGTTCTTCGGGATCTCGCCGCGTGAGGCGCTGGCGATGGACCCGCAGCAGCGGCTGCTGCTCGAAGCGTCCTGGGAGGCGCTCGAGCGCGCCGGTATCGACCCCGACGCGATGCGCGGCAGCCAGACGGGCATGTTCGCCGGAGTGATGAGCTCGGACTACTACTCCGAGTTCACCAAGTCCGTCGAAGGCCTGGAGGGCTATCTCAGCACCGGCAACTCTGGCAGTGTCGCCTCCGGGCGTGTCTCGTACGTGCTGGGTCTCGAGGGTCCCGCCGTTTCGGTGGACACGGCGTGCTCGTCCTCGCTGGTGGCCCTGCATCTGGCAGTTCAGTCGCTGCGCCGGGGAGAGTGCTCGCTGGCGCTGGCCGGCGGCGTCACGGTCATGTCGACGCCGGACACCTTCGTCGAGTTCTCGCGGCAGCGCGGCCTCGCACCCAACGGCCGATGCAAGCCCTTCGCGGGCGCGGCCGACGGCACCGGCTGGGCGGAGGGTGTGGGCATGCTCCTCGTCGAACGCCTCTCGGACGCCCGCCGCAACGGCCACCAGGTGCTGGCCGTGATCAGAGGTACGGCCCTGAACCAGGACGGCGCGTCGAACGGTCTGACGGCACCCAACGGCCCTGCCCAGCAGCGCGTCATCCGACGGGCGCTGAGCAACGCCGGTCTGTCGACAAATGACGTGGATGCGGTCGAGGCGCACGGTACCGGTACCCGGCTCGGTGACCCGATCGAGGCGCAGGCGCTGATCGCCACATACGGCCAGGGGCGTGAGGGCGGGGAGCCGTTGTGGCTCGGTTCGATCAAGTCCAACATCGGCCACAGCCAGGCCGCTTCGGGCATCGCGGGCATCATCAAGATGGTCATCGCTATGCGAGAGGGCCTGCTGCCGAAGACCCTGCACGTGGACGAGCCGGCACCGGAGGTGGACTGGTCGGCGGGCGACGTCCAGCTGCTGACCGAGGCACGGAAGTGGCCGCAGGTCGACAGGCCGAGGCGGGCAGCGGTGTCGTCGTTCGGTATGAGCGGCACGAATGCGCATGTAGTGCTGGAGCAGGCGCCGGTGGTGGACGTCGGGGCTACTGAGATGCCTGTGGTTGGTGGGGTCGTTCCGTGGGTGCTTTCGGGTAAGACCGAGGGGGCATTGCGGGCTCAGGCGGAGCGGCTGCTCTCGTTCGTGGCGGAGAAGCCTGAGCTGGGTCTGGCGGATGTGGGTTACTCGCTCGCGGTGTCGCGGGGGAGGTTCGATCACCGGGCGGTCGTCTCGGGTGCGAGCCGTGAGGAACTGCTGGCTGAGCTGCGGGCTGTTGCTGCCGGTGAGGTGACCGCGGGGAGCGTGAGTCGTGGGCGGGTTGCGTTCCTGTTCACGGGGCAGGGCAGCCAGCGGGCCGGGATGGGCCGGGAGCTGTACGAGACGTATCCGGTGTTCGCGGCGGCCTTCGACGAGGTCTGTGCGCACTTTGACGGGCACCTCGACCGTCCGCTGAAGGACCTCGTCTTCGGCACGGACAACGCGGACTCCGGTCTGCTGGACCAGACGGTGTTCACGCAGGCCGCACTGTTCGCGGTCGAGGTCGCACTGTTCCGGCTCGTCGAGGCCTGGGGCCTCACTGCCGACTTCCTCGTCGGCCACTCGGTCGGTGAGCTGGCTGCCGCACACGTGGCAGGAGTCTTCACGCTGGAGGACGCCACGAAGCTGGTGGCTGCGCGCGGCCGGCTGATGCAGGCCCTCCCTGCCGGTGGAGCGATGGCCGCGATCCAGGCCACCGAGGCGGAGATTCTTCCGCTGCTGGAAGGCCGGGAGCACGAGATCGCCATCGCCGCGATCAACGGACCCTCGTCCGTGGTGATTTCCGGTGACGAGAACGCTGTCGTGGAGGTGCTGGAGTACTGGCGCGGCCAGGGCCGCAAGGTCCGAAAGCTCCGCGTCAGCCACGCCTTCCACTCCCCCCGCATGGAACCCATGCTCGAGGAGTTCCGCACCATCGCCGCAGGAATCTCCTACGGAACCCCGAGCATCCCGGTCGTCTCCAACCTCACCGGCCAACTCGCCACACCCGAGGACCTCGGCACCGCCGACTACTGGGTACGCCACGTCCGCCAAGCAGTCCGCTTCGCCGACGGCATCACCTACCTGGCTGAGCAGGGCGTCACCACCTTCATCGAGCTGGGCCCCGACGGAACCCTCTCCGCCATGGCCCAGGAAACCCTCCCCGACGCCCATGACGACGTGGTCTTCACCCCCATCCTGCGCAAAAACCGCCCCGAAGCCGACACCCTCACCCAAGCCATCGCCCACGCACACGTACACGGCGCAGAACTCGACTGGAACGGCGTGTACGCGGGCCGTGGTGGGCAACGTGTTGAGCTGCCGACCTACGCCTTCCAGCACCAGCACTACTGGCTGCGGGCGACGGCCCCGGCCGGTGATGCCACCAGCCTCGGGCTGGACGAGTCAGGGCACCCGCTGCTCGGCGCGGCCGCAATCCTCCCCGACACGGGCGGAGTGCTGCTGACGGGCCGGCTTTCCCTCCAGTCGCACCCGTGGCTGGCCGACCACACCGTTATGGGTTCGGCAGTCGTGCCGAGCCCGGCGCTGGTCGAGCTCGCGATCCACGCCGGTGACCGGATCGGTTGCGGCCACGTCCAGGAGCTGACGCTCCATGCCCCGCTGGTCCTGCCCGAGCAGGGCGGAGTGGTGCTGCGACTGGCCGTCGACGCCGCCGATGATCAGGGCCACCGACCGGTGGCAATCCACTCGCGCCTCGACAGCGCCGAAGCCGACACGCCATGGTCGAAGAACGCCGAGGGCCTGCTCACGAATGACACGTCCGGCGTGGACTTCGACTTGTCCGTGTGGCCGCCGCAGGGTGCCGCTTCGATCGACGTGAATGAGATCTACGAGCGCCTCGCACAAGCCGATTTGGCATACGGCCCGGTCTTCCAGGGCCTGCGCGCCGCCTGGCGACTCAACACCGACATCTACGCCGAGGTCACACTCCCCGAAGGCACCACCACCGACGGCTTCAGCCTCCACCCCGCACTCCTCGACGCAGCCCTGCACGCACTGCCCCTGAACCCGACCGACCAGCCACGCATCACCTCCTCCTGGAACGGTGTATCCCTCCACGCCTCCGGCGCCACAACTCTGCGTGTGAAGCTCTCCCCCGCCGACAGCTCGATCGCGGCCGCCGACGAAACAGGAACACCCGTCCTCACCGCACAATCCATCACCTGGCGCCGGCCCACCACCGACGAACTCACCACCGGACACAGCCCGTTCCACAACTCCCTCTTCCGCGTGGAATGGCCGGAGCTGTCCCTCCCATCGGCGAGCCCGAGTACATGGGCCGTACTGGGCGAGCCGGATACCTTCACCGACGGCGGCCCGGTGTTCGCGAACCTGGCCGAACTCGGCGCCGCCGACACGATCCCCGAGATCGTCTTCGCTCCCCTCGCGGGATACGACGACGGGGACACGGCCGCCGCCGCACACCAGGCCACACACCATGCGCTCGCCCTCGTCCAGGGCTGGCTGGCAGAAGACCGCTTCGCCGAGTCCCACCTCGTCCTCGTCACGCGCGGTGCGGTCGCCGCCCGGCCGGGTGAAGACGTCACAGATCTGGCCAACGCACCCATCTGGGGCCTCGTACGCTCCGCACAAGCCGAGAACCCCGACCGCTTCGTCCTCCTCGACACCGACGAATCCGCAGAGCTCGCGGCCCTGTGGCCGGTACTTCGCGCCGGCGAGCCGCAGGCCGCCCTGCGGGAAGGGTCCGTACACGTACCGCGGCTGACCCGAGTCGCCAAGAACACCGACGACAGCGACACCGCCGCGCCCAACCCGGACGGCACCGCGCTGATCACCGGTGCAGGAACTCTGGGCGGCCTCGTTGCCCGCCATCTCGTCACCGAGCACGGCGTACGCAACCTCATCCTCACCAGCCGTCGCGGGCAGAATGCGGACGGCACGCACGACCTCGCCGTCGAACTGGTCGAACTCGGCGCGGACAACGTCGAGTTCGCCGCCTGCGACGCAGCCGACCGCGAAGCCCTCGCGGCCCTCCTCGCCACCATCCCCCTCGAGCGCCCCCTCACCGCCGCCATCCATACCGCCGGCGTCCTCGACGACGGCCTCGTCGCGTCCCTCACCCCCGAGCGCACCGACGCCGTCCTGCGACCCAAAATCGACGCGGCCCTCAACCTGCATGAGCTGACGAAGGACCTGGACCTCTCAACCTTCGTCCTCTTCTCCTCCTCAGCCGGCCTCTTCGGCGACCCGGGACAGGGCAACTACGCCGCCGCCAACACCTTCCTCGACGCACTCGCCCACCACCGCCGCTCGCTCGGTCTCCCCGCAACCTCCCTCCAATGGGGCCTGTGGGAGCAGCGCAGCGGAATCACCGGACACCTCACCACCGCAGACATCGAGCGCATCCACCGCTCCGGCATGACCCCCCTCCCCACCCAACTCGCCCTCCAACTCCTCGACACAGCACGCGAATCGGGGTACGCGGTGGTTTCTCCGATGGGTCTGCAGCCTGCCCGGGTGCAGGCGGACGACAGTCCGGAGTTCGCGATCCTGCGGAAGCTCGTACGCATCCCGGCGCGCCGGGTGGCGCACGCGAACGCGGGTGCCGACGTCGAAGCGAAGGCTTCGTCTTTGGCTGATCGCCTCGCCGGGCTTTCGCCCGCCGAGCAGATGAGGAGCGTCCTGGAACTGGTGGTGTCGAATGTGGCCGCGGTACTCGGGCATTCGGGCGCGGGCTCGATCGAGGCCGAACGGAGCTTCAAGGAACTGGGCTTCGACTCACTGACCGCAGTCGAGCTGCGCAACCGCCTGAATTCCCGCATCAGCGCGAGCAGCGAGATCCGTCTTCCGGCCACTTTGGTTTTCGACTACCCCACCCCGCTGGATCTGGCGCAGTACCTGTGCGCCGAGGTGGTCGGCAGCACCACAGCCCCGGCCAATGCCGCGCCCGTCGGCTCGGTGCTGTCCGAGCTGGACCGTTTGGAGTCCGCGATGTCCCGCGTCGCACTTGACAGTGACGAAGGCAAGGAGGACGACCGGGCAGCGAGGATCACGGACCGGCTGCAGGGCCTGCTTTCCAAGTGGAACGAAATCCAGAGCGCCACGACCGGGGCGGACGACGGCAGCGACGATCTTGAATCGGCGACGGCCGACGAGATGTTGGCCATTATCCAGCGGGAATTCGGCAAGGCCTGAGAATTCACTCCGTGCCGGGATGCACTGAATTCTCAGTCCCGGCCTCTCCAGCTTTCGCACAGTATTTGACTTCGATAGGTGATATGTGATGGCGCAGGACGAGAAACTTCTGGAAAATCTCAAGTTCGTGACGGCCGAGCTGCGCCGAACTCGTCATCGCCTGGTCGAGGTCGAGGAAGCGGAGCACGAGCCGATCGCGATCGTGGGTATGGCCTGCCGCTTCCCCGGCGGAGTGACCTCACCCGAGGACCTGTGGCAGCTGGTGGCGGACGGGGTCGACGCGATCTCCGATTTCCCCAAGGGCCGTGGCTGGGAACTGGATTCGCTGTACGACCCGGACCCCGACCGCCCCGGCACGACGTACGTGCACCAAGGCGGTTTCATCGAGGACGCCGACGCATTCGACCCCGCGTTCTTCGGAATCTCGCCGCGCGAGGCCGTCGCGATGGACCCCCAGCAGCGGCTCGTCCTTGAAACGTCGTGGGAGGTCTTCGAGCGTGCGGGGATCGACCCCAACTCGCTCAAGGGCAGTTCGACCGGCGTGTATCTGGGGATGATCCACAACGAGTACGGCTGCATTCTCCCGACCGTACCGGCCGATATCGAGCCGTTCCTTTCCAATGGAAATGTCAACAGCGTCGCCTCGGGCCGAATCGCCTACAGCCTCGGCCTCCAGGGGCCCGCGATCACGCTGGACACAGCATGCTCGTCGTCCCTGGTTTCGCTGCATCTCGCCGCACAGGCGCTGCGGCGCGGCGACTGCACGCTCGCGCTCGCCGGCGGGGCCCAGGTCCAGGCGACCCCCATCTCCTTCACCGACTTCGCCCGGCAGCGCGGACTCGCGACGGACGGCCGTATCAAGGCGTTCGCCGATGCCGCGGACGGCACGATCTGGGGCGAGGGCGTGGGGATGCTGCTCCTGGAGCGGCTTTCGGACGCGCAGCGCAACGGCCACAACATCCTTGCCGTGATGCGCGGTTCTGCCGTCAACCAGGACGGTGCGTCCAACGGCCTCACCGCCCCCAACGGCCCTTCCCAGCAGCGCATGATCCGCCAGGCTCTTGCGGACGCCCGGCTGACGACCGCGGAAGTCGACGTGGTCGAGGCGCACGGCACCGGGACCACGCTCGGCGATCCCATCGAGGCGCAGGCCCTCATCGCCACTTATGGGCAGGGGCGCGAGGGGGCGGAGCCGCTGTGGCTCGGCTCGATCAAGTCCAACCTTGGCCATACGCAGGCCGCTGCGGGCGTCGTCAGCGTCATCAAGATGGTCATGGCACTGCGCAACGGCATCATGCCCAAGACCCTTCATGTCGACGAGCCTTCGCGAAAGATCGACTGGTCGGCGGGCGATGTCCAGCTGCTGACCGAGGCACGGGAGTGGCCCGAGGTCGGACGTCCGCGCCGGGCAGGCGTCTCGTCGTTCGGCCTCAGCGGTACGAATGCACACGTAATCCTGGAGCAGGCGCCGACCGTCGAGGCCGAGCCGACTTCCGAAGTTCCTGTTGTCGGTGGGGTCGTTCCGTGGGTGCTCTCCGGCAAGTCCGAGGACGCGCTGCGGGCGCAGGCGGCACGGCTTGCAGCGTTCGTCGACGAGCGGTCTGAGCTGGGTCTGGCGGATGTGGGGTACTCGCTGGCGGTGTCCCGGGCGCGGTTCGAGCACCGGGCCGTCGTCACCGGCACTGACCGGACTGAACTCCTCGCGGGCGTACGGGCGTTGGCCACCGGCGATCTGTCGGGTGCGGTGACCGCCGGGAACATAGGCCGTGGCCGGTTGGCGTTCCTGTTCACGGGGCAGGGCAGCCAGCGGGTCGGGATGGGCAGGGAGCTGTACGAGGCGTATCCGGTGTTCGCTGACGCCTTCGACGAGGTCTGTGCGCACTTTGACGGGCACCTCGAGCGCCCGCTGAAGGACCTCGTCTTCGACACGGACAACGCGGACTCCGGTCTGCTGGACCAGACAGTGTTCACCCAGGCCGCACTGTTCGCGATCGAGATCGCACTCTTCCGCCTCGTCGAGGCCTGGGGACTCACCCCCGACTTCCTCGTCGGCCACTCCGTCGGCGAACTCGCTGCCGCCCACGCAGCAGGCGTCTTCACCCTGGCGGACGCCACGAAGCTCGTCGCTGCACGCGGCCGGCTGATGCAGGCCCTCCCGGCCGGCGGAGCCATGGCCGCGATCCAGGCCACCGAAGCCGAAATCCTGACGACGGTCGAAAGCCGGGAGACGGAGATCGCGATCGCTGCGATCAACGGACCCTCGTCCGTGGTGATTTCCGGTGACGAGAACGCTGTGGTGGAGGTGCTGGAGTACTGGCGGGAGCAGGGCCGCAAGGTCCGCCAGCTCCGCGTCAGCCACGCCTTCCACTCCCCCCGCATGGAACCCATGCTGGAGGAGTTCCGCACCATCGCCGCAGGAATCTCCTACGGAACCCCGAGCATCCCGGTCGTCTCCAACCTCACCGGCCAACTCGCCACACCCGAGGACCTCGGCACCGCCGACTACTGGGTACGACACGTCCGCCAAGCAGTCCGCTTCGCCGACGGCATCACCTACCTGGCTGAGCAAGGTGTGACGTCCTTCGTCGAGCTGGGCCCCGACGGAACTCTCTCCGCCATGGCCCAGGAAACCCTCCCCGACACCGACAACACCCTCTTCACCCCCGTCCTGCGCAAAAACCGCCCCGAAGCCCAAACCCTCACCCAAGCCATCGCCCACACACACGTACACGGCGCGGACCTGAACTGGAACGGCGTGTACGCGGGCCACAACCCCCGCCACGTCGACCTCCCCACCTACGCCTTCCAACACGACCACTACTGGCTCGAAGGCCCCGCCTCCGCCCATGACGCCGCCGGCCTGGGCCTCGTACAGAGCGAGCACGCACTGCTCGGAGCCGCCGTCACCCCTGCCGACTCCGACAGCTTGCTGCTCACCGGCCGGGTCTCCCTCCGTACGCACCCGTGGCTGGCCGACCACGCCGTCATGGGCACCGTTCTCCTGCCCGGCACCGGGCTGGTCGAGCTCGCGATCCACGCCGGCGACCAGGTCGGTTACGGCCAGGTCGAAGAGCTCACGATTCAGGCTCCGCTCATGCTGCCGGAGGCGGGGGCGCTGCAGTTGCAGGTTGTCGTGGGCGCCCCCGACTCGTCGCAACGCCGCACGGTCGGTATCTACTCACGCCCGGACAACGCCGTCGACGAGCCGTGGACGCCACATGCTGTGGGCACGCTCGCCGCGACCGTGGCGACCGTGGATGCCGACCTGATGTCCTGGCCGCCGGCCGGGGGCGAGGAGGTCGTGCTCGACGGCCTGTACGAGGGGCTGATCGAGCAGGGCTACGAGTACGGGCCCACCTTCCAGTGCCTGCGCTCGGTCTGGGTGCGCGGCGAGGAGATCTTCGCCGAGGTGGAGCTGGCCTCGGGCACCGGCACCGACGGGTTCGCCGTGCATCCCGCGCTCCTCGACGCCGCGTTGCACGCCGTTATTGTCGGCGCCAACCACGCCGCGCAGAACGGCGGCGGGGGTGACGAAGCCGAGGTGCGGCTCCCGTTCTCGTGGGCCGGCGTCAGCTTCCACGCCGAGGGCGCCTCCCATCTGCGCGTACGGCTCAGTGTCGACAGCGACCGGCGGATCACGCTGGCGGCCGCCGACACCACCGGCGCCCCCGTCGTCTCCGTGGCGGGCCTGGCGACGCGTCCCGTATCAGCACGGCAGTTGTCTTCGGCGGGTGGCGCGTGGCACGAGTCGTTGTTCCACGTCGACTGGGTGAAGGCCCCGAGTGTTCCGGCGGCACCGACCGCGTCCGCCGGCGGGCAGTGGGCAGCCTTGGGAGGCGACGAGTTCGGCCTGCACGGCGTACTGAAGGGCGCCGACGTCGGCGCGGCGGAGTTGGCGATCCATCCGGACCTCGCCGATCTCGCGGCTGCCGTCGATGCGGGCGCGCCCGTGCCCGAGATCGTCTTCCTGCCCTTCGCGCCGATCGCTGCAGAGGACCTCACAGGTCTGGCGGAGGGCGCTCGCGCCGCTTCCGTACGGGCGTTGGAGACCGTACGGGCGTGGCTGGCCGACGAGCGGTTCGGCAGGTCGCGGCTCGTCCTGATCACCCGGAGCGCTACGGCTGGGCGTGCTGACGCAGCGCCCACCGACCTTGTGCACGCACCCCTATGGGGTCTGGTCCGCTCGGCCGAGGCCGAGAACCCGGGGCAGTTCGTTCTCCTCGACCTCGACCCGGCCGGCGCGGACACCGTGACGCGTGACGTGCTGTCGGCGGCGGCCGTCTCGAAGGAGCCCGAGCTCGCCGTGCGCGGCGACGCTCTGTATGTGCCGAAACTCGCCAGGACCGAGGCACCTGCCGAGCCTGCCCGCCCGAAGCTCAATCCCGAGGGCACGGTCCTGATCACCGGCGGTACCGGCACGCTCGGTGCGCTGATGGCACGTCATCTGGTGACCGAGTACGGCGCCCGCCATCTACTGCTGGCAAGTCGCCGCGGGACCGAGGCCGCGGGTGTCACCGAGCTGGTGGCGGAGCTCGCCGGGCTCGGGGCCGAGGCGACTGTCGCCGCGTGCGACGCCGCGGACCGGGAGGCTCTGGCGGCCCTGCTGGCCGCCGTACCCGCGGACCGTCCGCTGACCGCCGTCGTGCATACGGCGGGCACGCTCGACGACGGTGTAGTCGGCTCGCTCACCCCCGAACGTCTCGAAGCGGTCATGCGGCCGAAGGTCGACGCGGCGGTGAACCTGCATCTGCTGACGCAGGGCCTCGAGCTGGCCGCGTTCGTGCTCTTCTCCTCGGCCGCGGGCGTCTTCGGCGGCCCCGGTCAGGCGAACTATGCCGCGGCGAACGTGTTCCTCGACGCTCTCGCGCGGCACCGCAGGGCCGCGGGCCTCACCGCCCACTCACTGGCCTGGGGTCTGTGGGAGCAGCGCAGTGACCTGACCGCGAACCTCGCCGCCGGCGACGTACAGCGAATCACCGGCTCGGGCCTGGCCACGATCTCCTCCACCGAGGGGCTGGCGCTGTTCGACGCCGCGCTGGCCACCGGGGAGGCCGTCTCCGTACCCGTACGGCTCGACTTCCCCCGCTTGCGTGCCCAGGCCTCGTCCGGTGAACTCACCGCTCTGCTCGACCGGCTGGTCAAGGTCCCGGTGCGGCGTGCGGCGTCGGCCGCGGCGGACGCGGAACCGCAGGGCAGTTCGCTCGCGCAGCGGCTCTCGGGGCTCGCCGATGAGAAGCAGGCCGAAGTGCTGCTGGAACTGGTGCAGTTGAACGTCGCCAAGGTGCTGGGCTTCACCGGAAACAGGCAGGTCGAGCCGGGCCGCGGCTTCCTGGACCTCGGCGTCGACTCGCTGACCGCCCTGGAGCTGCGCAACCGGCTCAATGGCGCAACCGGTCTGCGGCTGCCCGCGACCCTGATCTTCGACTACCCGTCGGCGGGCGCGGTGGCGAAGTATCTCGGCACCCAGTTCTCCGCCGATGCCGCGGGTCCGGGAGCCACCCCCGTCCACGCCGATCTCGGCCGTCTCGAGGCCACAGTCTCCGCCGCCGATCTGTCCGACGAGGACCGCGACAAGGTCGTCAACCGGCTCCAGGCTCTGCTGGCCACGCTCGGCCGCTCGGTCGTCTTGGGCGGCAGCGCGGCGACCGTGGCCACGGACCTCACATCGGCGAGCGACGACGAGATGTTCGCCATGATCGACCAGGAGCTCGGTCTGTCCTGACCAAAGCAATTCCCTCCGCCCCCAGGGCCGGTCACCTCCCCAAAGGAGTGTGGCCGGCCCTGGGGGGCGTAGGGGGGCGCTTAGGGAAGGTTAGGGGTGCCGCGTCGGGTGGCTATCTCCTAGCGTCGTATGTGAAGTCATGTCGATGTGTCGCCGTGCTCATCCCTAGCCGGTTCGAGGCATCGCCGAATGGGTCTCCCAGCCGGGGAGTCCCGTCGCAAAAAGGCTTCCGCCGGGGTTTCGCGTGCGGCGCGATCTCATGTATTGCCCAGGTGCCAATGTGCTGTCCGTCCTCAAGAGGTTGCTTTAGATGCAGAATGAGCAGAAGCTTCGCGACTACCTCAAGCGGGTAATGGCCGATCTGCAGCAGACGAGGCAGCTGTTGAGCGAGGCTGACTCGCGGGCGCACGAGCCCATTGCGATCGTGGGCATGAGCTGCCGTTATCCGGGTGGCGCCAACTCCCCGGAGGAGTTGTGGCAGATGGTCGCCGACGGCCGGGACGCCGTGTCCGACCTTCCCACCGACCGCGGCTGGGACATCGAGCGGCTCTACAGCCCCGACCGCGAAAAGCCGGGCACTTTCTACAACCGCGAGAGCGGATTCCTTTACGACGCCGCACAGTTCGACCCCTCGTTCTTTGGAATTTCCCCGCGCGAGGCGCTGGCCATGGACCCGCAGCAGCGACTGCTGCTGGAAGTCGCCTGGGAAGCCTTCGAGCACGCCGGAATTGACCCGCACGCGATGCGCGGCAGCAAGACCGGTGTATTCGCGGGCGTGATGTACCAGGACTACGCCACCCGGCTCGACCGAATCCCCGATGGCGTCGAGGGATATCTCAGCACCGGCAACGCATACAGCGTCACCTCGGGACGCATCTCTTACACCCTCGGTCTCGAAGGCCCGGCCGTGTCCGTCGACACTGCCTGCTCCTCCTCGCTGGTGACACTGCACCTGGCCGTCCAGGCGCTGCGCAACGGCGAGTGCACCATGGCCCTCGCCGGCGGCACCACGGTCATGTCGACCCCCGAGGCCTTCATCGACCTCGCCCGCCAGGGCGGCCTCTCGCCCGACGGCCGCTGCAAGGCCTTCTCCGACCTGGCGGACGGCGCCGGCTTCGCCGAGGGCGTGGGCATGCTCCTCGTCGAGCGGCTGTCGGACGCCGAGCGCAACGGCCACAAGGTGCTCGCGGTCGTACGCGGCTCCGCCGTCAACCAGGACGGCGCGAGCAGCGGCCTCACCGCGCCCAACGGCCCCTCCCAGCAGCGCGTCATCCGCCAGGCGCTCGACAATGCCCAGCTTTCCTCCGACCAGATCGACGTCGTCGAGGCACACGGCACGGGCACCACGCTCGGTGACCCCATCGAGGCCCAGGCACTCATCAACACCTACGGCCAGGAACGCCCGGCCGACCAGCCGCTGTGGATCGGCTCCTTCAAGTCCAACGTCGGTCACACGCAGGCCGCCGCGGGCGCCGGCGGCATCATCAAAATGGTGATGGCGTTGCGCAACGGCGTCATGCCGAAGACTCTGCACATCGACAACCCCTCCACCAAGGTCGACTGGACGGCGGGCGCCGTCTCTCTGCTGACCGAGGCGCGGGAGTGGCCGGAGACCGGGCGTCCGCGGCGGGCCGCGGTGTCCTCGTTCGGCATCAGCGGTACGAACGCGCACATCATCCTGGAGCAGGCGGCGGCCGAGCTTCCCGCGGAGGAGCCCCCCGCCGGGACGCACGAGGCGAACGCCCCCGTGTCATGGGTGGTCTCGGGCAGGACCGAGGCCGCGCTGCGGGCGCAGTCCGAGCGCCTGGCCTCGTTCCTCGCCGGGCGGCTGGGCCTCGGACCGGCGGATGTGGGTTACTCGCTTGCGGTGTCGCGGGCGCGGTTCGAGCACCGGGCGGTCGTCTCGGGCGCGAGCCGTGAGGAGCTGCTGGCCGGGCTGGAAGCTGTCGCTGCCGGGCGGGTCGCTCCGGGGGTTGTGGAGGGTTCGGCTGCCGCGAGCGCGGGCGGCAAGCTGGCGTTCCTGTTCACGGGGCAGGGCAGTCAGCGGGCCGGGATGGGCCGGGAGCTGTACGAGACGTATCCGGTGTTCGCTGAGGCCTTCGACGAGGTCTGTGCGCACTTTGACGGGCACCTCGAGCGCCCGCTGAAGGACCTCGTCTTCGACGCGGACAACGCGGACTCTGGTCTGCTGGACCAGACGGTGTTCACGCAGGCCGCACTGTTCGCGGTCGAGGTCGCACTCTTCCGACTGGTGGAGGCGTGGGGACTGACCCCGGACTTCCTCGTCGGCCACTCGGTCGGTGAGCTGGCTGCCGCACACGCGGCAGGCGTCTTCACCCTGGCGGACGCCACGAAGCTGGTCGCTGCACGCGGCCGGCTGATGCAGGCCCTCCCGGCCGGTGGAGCCATGGCCGCGATCCAGGCCACCGAGGCGGAGATTCTTCCGCTGCTGGAAGGCCGGGAGCACGAGATCGCCATCGCCGCGATCAACGGACCCTCGTCCGTGGTGATTTCCGGTGACGAGAACACTGTCGTGGAGGTGCTGGAGTACTGGCGGGAGCAGGGCCGCAAGGTCCGAAAGCTCCGCGTCAGCCACGCCTTCCACTCCCCCCGCATGGAACCCATGCTGGAGGAGTTCCGCACCATCGCCGCAGGAATCTCCTACGGAACCCCGAGCATCCCGGTCGTCTCCAACCTCACCGGCCAACTCGCCACACCCGAAGACCTCGGCACCGCCGACTACTGGGTACGCCACGTCCGCCAAGCAGTCCGCTTCGCCGACGGCATCACCTACCTGGCTGAGCAAGGTGTGACGTCCTTCGTCGAGCTGGGCCCCGACGGAACTCTCTCCGCCATGGCCCAGGAAACCCTCCCCGACACCGACAACACCCTCTTCACCCCCGTCCTGCGCAAAAACCGCCCTGAAGCCGACACGTTCACCCAAGCCATCGCCCAGACACACGTCCACGGCGCAGCACTCGACTGGAACGGCGTGTACGCGGGCCACAACCCCCGCCGCGTCGACCTCCCCACCTACGCCTTCCAGCACCAGCGCTACTGGCTCGAAGCCGCAGAGCCCATGGAGTCGGCGGCCGCCCACGCCGCTGCCCCCGAGGAGACGCGCTTCTGGGAGGCCGTCGAGCGCGAGGACACGGCCGCGCTGGCCGCCGCGCTCGACTTCGACGGCGAGGTCGAGCCCGAGTGGCTCGAAGCGGCACTGCCGGTTCTGTCGACCTGGCGTCGCCAGAACCGGCAGAAGAACACCGTCGACGCCTGGCGATACCGCGTCACCTGGAAGCCTCTGTCCATCGCGCCGGCGAAGCGCCTTTCCGGCACCTGGCTCCTGGTGGTTCCGGCCGGGGACAACACCCACGCGTGGGTGCCCGCGGCCGAGCAGGCTCTGACCGGCCGCGGTGTCACGACCGTACGGGTGGAGTGGAGCGCGGCCGACACGGACCGCGCGTCGCTCGCCGAGCGGATCCGTGAAGCCGTGGGCGACCGTGCCCTCAGTGGTGTGCTCTCGCTGCTCGCGCTCGATACCGATCCGCACCCCAGCCACCCCTATGTGGCTTCGGGGCTCGCCGGGACGCTCGAGCTCGTTCAGGCCCTCGGTGACTCCGGGGTCGAGGCACCGCTGTGGCTCGCCGGCCGCGGCGGCGTGTCGGTCGGCCGGTCGGACCGGGCGGCCGACCCTGCGCAGGCCCAGGTCTGGGGCCTGGGCAGGGTGGCCGGGCTCGAGCACCCGAACCGTTGGGGTGGTCTGGTCGATCTGCCCGAGACGATCGATGCTCCCGCGCTCGCCCGCTTCACCGACGTTCTGGCCGGTCTCGACGCGGAGGACGAGCTCGCGATTCGTTCGACCGGGATCTTCGGCCGTCGTCTCGTACGGGCGTCGCTCGCCGACTCGGCCGGCGGCTCGTGGACGCCGCGCGGCACGATTCTCATCACCGGCGGTACGGGCGCGCTCGGCGGCCATGTCGCCCGCTGGGCAGCAGCCAACGGCGCCGAGCATCTCGTCCTCACCAGCCGCCGCGGCGACCAGGCCCCCGGCGCCCGGGAGTTGAGCGCGGAACTCACCGAACTCGGCGCTTCCCGGGTCACCATTGCCGCGTGCGACGCGGGCGACCGCGAGTCGCTGGCCGCCGTCCTGGCCCGTATCGAGGCCGACGAGACCCAGCCGCTGACGGCGGTTGTGCATGCCGCCGGCGTCGGCGACACCGGCGCGCTCATGGACAGCGGTCTCGACGACGTGGCCGCCATCGTCGCGGCCAAGGCCGCGGGCGCCACGCACCTCGACGAGCTGCTCGGCGACACGCCCCTGGACGCCTTCGTCCTCTTCTCCTCGGCCGCCGCGGTGTGGGGCGGCGCCGACCAGGGCGCGTACGCCGCGGGCAACTCCTTCCTCGACGCGTTCGCCGAGCAGCGCCGCGCCAAGGGCCGTACCGCCACATCCATCGCCTGGGGCCTGTGGGGCGGCGGCGGCATGGGCACCGATGGCGACGAAGAGGCCATGCTGCGCGTCGGCCTCAAGCGCATGAGCCCCGAACTCGCCGTGTCCGCCCTGGTCCAGGCCGTCGAGCACGACGAGACAACGGTCTCCGTCTCCGACCTCGACTGGGAGCGGTTCGCCCCCGCCTACTCCGCCATCCGCCGGCGTCCCTTCATCGGCGACCTGCCCGAGGTCCGGCGTGTCCTGGAGGCGGCGTCGGAGACTCCCGCCGAGCTTGCGGGCGGCAATGCGCTCGCGCAGCGGCTGAGCGGGCTGTCGGCGAGCGAGCAGCGCGAGCTGGTCCTCGACCTCGTACGTACGCAGGCCGCCGCCGCACTCGGCCACGCCGACGCCACGACGATCGAGCCCGGTTCGGCCTTCCGCGAGCTCGGCTTCGACTCGCTCACCGCGGTCGACATCCGCAACCGCCTGAACGGCGCGACCGGGCTCAAGATGCCCACAACGCTCGTCTTCGACTACCCGAACGCCGACGCAGTCGCCGGGCTCGTCCTCACCGAGCTGCTCGGCGCCGACCACGCCGGTACGGCCGACTCGGCGCGTGCGGCCGCTGTCGCGGGCCCGTCGGCCGACGACGAGCCCATCGCCATCGTGGCGATGAGTTGCCGCTACCCGGGCGGCGTCAGCACGCCCGAGGACCTCTGGCAGCTCGTCCTCGAAGGCCGCGACGCCATCTCTCCCTTCCCCACCGACCGCGGCTGGCCCATCGACGACCTGTACGACCCGGACCCGGAGCGAAGCGGGACGACGTACGCGTACGAGGGCGGCTTCATCGACGGTGCCGGCGGCTTCGACGCCGGGTTCTTCGGTATCTCGCCGCGCGAGGCGCTGGCGATGGACCCGCAGCAGCGACTGCTTCTCGAAGCGTCGTGGGAGGCGCTGGAGCGCGCGGGCATCGACCCCCTGTCGCTGCGCGGCACCCAGGGCGGCGTCTTCATCGGCGCCGGATCCCAGGGTTACGGCATCGACGCCCACGACGCTCCCGAGGGGACGGAGGGCTACTTCCTCACCGGCACCCAGTCCTCCGTCATCTCCGGCCGCGTGTCCTACACCCTGGGTCTCGAGGGCCCGGCCGTGACCGTGGACACCGCCTGCTCGTCCTCACTCGTCGCTCTTCATCTGGCCGCGCAGTCGCTTCGGCAGGGCGAGTGCGATCTGGCACTGGCCGGCGGTATCACCGTCATGGCGACCCCGGGCGCCTTCGTCGAGTTCAGCCGCCAGCGCGGTCTCTCCGGCGACGGCCGTTGCAAGGCCTTCGCGGGCGCGGCCGACGGCACCGGCTGGTCCGAGGGCGCGGGACTGCTCCTGCTGGAGCGCCTCTCCGACGCACAGCGCAGGGGCCACAAGGTGCTTGCGGTGGTTCGCGGTACGGCCGTGAACCAGGACGGCGCGTCGAACGGTCTGACCGCTCCCAACGGTCCCTCGCAGCAGCGCGTGATCCGCCAGGCTCTGGCGGGCGCGGGTCTGTCGACGGCCGATGTGGACGTGGTGGAAGCACACGGCACGGGAACGCGCCTCGGTGACCCGATCGAGGCGGGAGCGCTGCTGGCCACATACGGCCAGGGGCGTGACGCGGACCAGCCGCTGTGGCTCGGCTCGATCAAGTCCAACATCGGTCACACACAGACGGCCGCCGGTGTCGCCGGTGTCATCAAGATGGTCATGGCAATGCAGGAGGGCCTGCTGCCGAAGACCCTTCACGTGGACGAGCCGACGCCGCAGGTGGACTGGTCGGCGGGCGCTGTTTCCCTGCTGACCGAGGCGCGGGAGTGGCCGGAGACCGGGCGCCCGCGGCGGGCCGGTATCTCGTCGTTCGGCGTAAGTGGCACGAACGTGCACACGATCCTGGAGCAGGCGCCGATCGCAGAGGTGGAGGCAGCGGCTTCTGAGGCCGTTACGGCTCCGGTGGTTGGTGGGGTCGTTCCGTGGGTGCTGTCGGGCAAGTCTGAGGGTGCGCTGCGGGCGCAGGCGGAGCGGCTGTACTCCTTCGTGGAGGAGAGCGCTGAGCTGGGTCTGGCGGATGTGGGGTACTCGCTTGCGGTGTCGCGGGCGCGGTTCGAGCACCGGGCCGTCGTCACCGGCACTGACCGGACTGAACTCCTCGCGGGCGTACGGGCATTGGCCGAAGGTGAACCGTCCGGCGTACTGACCACTGGCAGCGTGAACCGTGGCCGGTTGGCGTTCCTGTTCACGGGGCAGGGCAGCCAGCGGACCGGGATGGGCCGGGAGCTGTACGAGACGTATCCGGTGTTCGCGGCGGCCTTCGACGAGGTCTGTGCGCACTTTGACGGGCACCTCGAGCGCCCGCTGAAGGACCTCGTCTTCGACACGGACAACGCGGACTCCGGTCTGCTCGACCAGACGGTATTCACCCAGGCCGCACTGTTCGCGGTCGAGGTCGCACTCTTCCGCCTCGTCGAGGCCTGGGGACTGACCCCGGACTTCCTCGTCGGCCACTCGGTCGGTGAGCTGGCTGCCGCACACGCGGCAGGCGTCTTCACGCTGGAGGACGCCACGAAGCTGGTCGCTGCGCGCGGCCGGCTGATGCAGGCCCTCCCGGCCGGTGGAGCCATGGCCGCGATCCAGGCCACCGAGCCGGAGATTCTGCCCCTGCTGGAAGGCCGCGAGCACGAGATCGCCATCGCCGCGATCAACGGACCCTCGTCCGTGGTGATTTCCGGTGACGAGGACGCTGTCGTGGAGGTGCTGGAGTACTGGCGGGAGCAGGGCCGAAAGGTCCGAAAGCTCCGCGTCAGCCACGCCTTCCACTCCCCCCGCATGGAACCCATGCTGGAGGAGTTCCGCACCATCGCCGCAGGAATCTCCTACGGAACCCCGAGCATCCCGGTCGTCTCCAACCTCACCGGCCAACTCGCCACACCCGAAGACCTCGGCACCGCCGACTACTGGGTACGCCACGTCCGCCAAGCAGTCCGCTTCGCCGACGGCATCACCCACCTGGCTGAGCAAGGTGTGACGTCCTTCGTCGAGCTGGGCCCCGACGGAACCCTCTCCGCCATGGCCCAGGAAACCCTCCCCGACGTCGACGACGTGGTCTTCACCCCCGTCCTGCGCAAAAACCGCCCCGAAGCCGACACCCTCACCCAAGCCGTCGCCCACGCACACGTACACGGCGCAGCACTCGACTGGAACGGCGTGTACGCGGGCCACAACCCCCGCCGCGTCGACCTCCCCACCTACGCCTTCCAACACGACCACTACTGGCTGGAGATGGGCGTCCCTGCGGGCGACGTTTCCGTGCTCGGCCAGTCCGCGACCGAGCACCCGCTGCTCGGTGCCGCTGTTGCGATGCCCGAGTCGGACACGCTCGTCCTCACCGGACGTCTGTCGCTCCAGAGCCACCCGTGGATCGCGGACCACCTCGTGATGGGTTCGGCCCTGCTGCCCGGGACCGGCCTGGTCGAGCTGGCGATCCACGCCGGCGACCAGGTGGGCTTCAGCCAGGTCGAGGAGCTGATGCTCCAGGCCCCGCTGATCCTCCCCGAGCGCGGTGCTGTCGTTCTGCGAGTGACCGTGGAGGCCGCGGATGCGCTCGGGCGGCGTCCGGTCGCCATCTTCTCCCGGCCCGAGGACGCGGAAGCGGAGCCGTGGACCCGTCATGCGGCCGGCTTCCTGACGGAGAGCGCGCCGGAGGCGTCGTTCGACCTCTCGGTGTGGCCGCCGAAGGGCGCCGAGTCCATCGAGGTCGAGGATCTCTACGAGAGCCTTTCCAGTACAGGACTGTCCTACGGCCCGGTGTTCCAAGGCCTGCGCGCTGCCTGGCGGCTGAATGACGCCATCTACGCCGAGGTCGCCCTGCCCGAGGGCACCCCGACCAGCGGCTTCGGGCTCCATCCTGCGCTCTTCGACGCCGCTCTGCACGCGGCTTCGCTGAGCACGTCCTCGGAGGAGGACACGGGGACAGGTCTGCCGTTCGCATGGAGCGGTGTGTCCCTGCACGCCACCGGTGCATCGGCTCTGCGCGTACGGCTGACACCGACCGGACCCGACGGTGTGGCCCTCGTCATGGCCGACGGAGCCGGCGCACCGGTCGCCTCGACCGACGCTCTCGTCTTCCGCCAGGTCACGGCCGAGCAGCTCTCGGCGGGCCGTGGTGGCTTCATCGACTCGCTCTTCAGCGTCGACTGGACGGAGCTGTCGCTGTCGTCGGTCGAGCCGGGTACGTGGGCGGTGCTCGGCGAGCCGGGCTCCTTTGCCGACGGCCCGCTGTTCTCGAGCCTGGCCGAGCTCACTACCTCCGACACGATCCCCGAGGTCGTCTTCGCTCCCCTCTCGGCATACGAAGGCACGGACACGGCCACCGCCGCGCACCAGGCCACACACCGCGCGCTCGCCCTCGTCCAGGACTGGCTGGCAGAGGACCGCTTCGCCGACTCCCGACTCGTCTTCATCACCCACGGCGCAATCGCCGCAGGCCCGACCGACACCGTCAGCAACCTGGCCAACGCACCCGTCTGGGGCCTCGTACGAACGGCCCAGTCCGAAAACCCCGACCGCTTCGTACTCCTCGACACCGACGACAAGTCGCCCGAACTCAACTCGCTGTGGCCGCTCCTCGGCTCCGACGAGCCAGAAGCCGTACTCCGCAACGGCTCCATACAGGTGCCGCGTCTGGCCCGCGTGCCTGTCACCGACAGCGACCCGGCCATTGAACTGGATCCGTCCGGGACCGTTCTCATCACCGGCGGCACCGGTGCGCTGGGGTCGCTTGTCGCCAGGCATCTCGTCACCGAGCACGGCGTACGCAACCTGCTGCTCACCAGCCGCCACGGACTCGACGCCAACGGCGCACCCGAACTGGCCACCGAACTGGCCGAACTCGGCGCGGACAAGGTAGAGATCGCCGCCTGCGACGCATCCGACCGCAGCTCGCTCGAGACGCTACTCAAGTCGATCGACAGCGGACGTCCGCTGACCGCCGTCATCCACACCGCCGGCGTCCTCGACGACGGCGTCATCAACTCCCTCACCCCCGACCGACTCGACGCCGTCCTGCGCCCCAAGGCCGACGCCGCCCTCAACCTCCACGAACTCACGTGGGATCTGGGGCTCTCCGCCTTCGTCCTCTTCTCGTCCGCCGCCGGCGTCATGGGCGGTGCCGGTCAGGGCAACTACGCCGCCGCCAACGCCTTCCTCGACGCCCTGGCTCACCACCGCCGCTCGCTCGGCCTGGCCGCAACGTCCCTCGCCTGGGGCCCGTGGGAGCAGGCAGGCGGCATGGCCGGAGACCTCGGAGACACCAACGCCAACCGCATGAGTCGCGGTGGCATGACCGGCCTCTCCCACGCCGAGGGCCTGGAACTGCTCGAGGCCGCATGGCCCACCGACAAGGCCCTGCTCGTACCGATGCACCTGGACCTGGCCGCCGTACGCGCCCAGGCATCATCGGCCGGCGTACCGCCCCTGATGCGCGGACTCGTACGCACCCCCGTCCGCCGCACCGCCCACACCGCAACCGTCGAGACCGGAGCCCTGGCACAACGCCTCACCGCCCTCTCACACGAAGAACGCCACACACTCCTCCTCGACCTGGTCCGCACACACGTCGCCAATGTCCTCGGCCACGAGAGCGGGACCAGCGTCGAACCCGCCCGTGCCTTCAAGGAGTTGGGCTTCGACTCACTCACCGCAGTCGAACTGCGCAACCAACTCGGCACAGCCACCGGACTCCGACTCCCCGCCACCCTCGTCTTCGACTACCCGAATCCCCTGTCCCTGGTCGACTTCCTGCTCACCGAATTCGGCGGTACGGACACCCTGCAGACGGCGGTCGCCCCTGCCGTGGTGCTCACCGACGACGAGCCGATCGCGATCGTCGGCATGGCCTGCCGCTACCCGGGCGGAATCACCTCACCCGAGGGAATGTGGCAGTTCCTCATGGGGGGCGGCGACGGCACATCGCTGTTCCCGGCCGATCGTGGCTGGGACATCGAGGACCAGTTCATCGAGGATCCGGATCGCCCCGGCACGAAGTACGCGCTGGCCGGCGGGTTTCTGCATGACGCACCGGAGTTCGACCCCGCCTTCTTCGGGATCTCGCCGCGTGAAGCGCTGGCGATGGACCCGCAGCAGCGGCTGCTGCTCGAAGCATCGTGGGAGGCCTTCGAGCGGGCCGGGATCGACCCGGCGTCCGTACGCGGCAGCTCAACCGGTGTCTTCGCCGGCGTGATGTACCACAACTACGCCGCTCGCGTGACGGACATCCCCGACGGCGTCGGCGGCTTCCTCGGCACCGGCAACTCCAGCAGCGTCGTGTCCGGCCGTGTCTCGTACACGTTCGGCCTTGAGGGTCCGGCTGTCACCGTGGACACCGCATGCTCGTCCTCGCTGGTCACGCTGCACCTGGCTGTTCAGGCGCTGCGTCGCGGCGAGTGCTCGCTGGCGCTGGCCGGCGGTGTCACCGTCATGCCGAACCCGGACACCTTCATCGACTTCGCCCTCCAGGGCGGCCTGGCCGGAGACGGCCGCTGCAAGGCCTTCGCCGGCGCCGCGGACGGAACCGCGTGGTCCGAGGGTGTGGGCATGCTGCTCGTCGAGCGGCTGTCGGACGCCGAGCGCAATGGCCACAAGGTCCTTGCGGTCGTCCGCGGCTCCGCCGTCAACCAGGACGGCGCGTCGAACGGTCTGACCGCGCCCAACGGCCCCTCCCAGCAGCGCGTCATCCGCCAGGCTCTGGCGGGCGCGGGTCTGTCGACGGCCGATGTGGATGTGGTCGAGGCGCACGGTACGGGTACGCGGCTCGGTGACCCGATCGAGGCGCAGGCGCTGCTGGCCACGTACGGCCAGGGGCGTGAGGGCGGGGAGCCGTTGTGGCTCGGTTCGATCAAGTCCAACCTCGGCCACACCCAGGCAGCGGCCGGCGTCGCCGGCATCATCAAGATGGTCCTGGCGCTGCGTAACGGCGTCATGCCCAAGACCCTTCACATCGACGAACCCTCCCCGCACGTCGACTGGTCGGCGGGTGACGTCTCCCTGCTGACCGAGGCGCGGGAGTGGTCCGAGCTCGACCGTCCACGGCGAGCGGCAGTGTCGTCCTTCGGCATCAGCGGCACGAACGCGCACATCATCCTGGAGCAGGCGCCGGTCGTGGAAGCTGCTGAAGCTTCCGAGGCTCCGGTGGTTGGTGGGGTCGTTCCGTGGGTGCTCTCGGGCAAGTCCGAGGGTGCGCTGCGGGCGCAGGCGGAGCGGCTGTACTCCTTCGTGGAGGAGAGCGCTGAGCTGGGTCTGGCGGATGTGGGGTACTCGCTTGCGGTGTCGCGGGCGCGGTTCGAGCACCGGGCCGTCGTCACCGGCACTGACCGCAACGTACTCCTCGCCGGACTGAAGGCGTTGGCCGCAGGTGAACCGTCCGGCATACTGACCACTGGCAGCGTGAACCGTGGCCGGGTCGCGTTCCTGTTCACGGGCCAGGGCAGTCAGCGGGCCGGGATGGGCAGGGAGCTGTACGAGACCTACCCCGTCTTCGCGGAGGCCTTCGACGAGGTCTGTGCGCACTTTGACGGGCACCTCGAGCGCCCGCTGAAGGACCTCGTCTTCGACACGGACAACGCGGACTCCGGTCTGCTGGACCAGACGGCATTCACGCAGGCCGCACTGTTCGCGATCGAGATCGCACTCTTCCGCCTCGTCGAGGCCTGGGGACTCACCCCCGACTTCCTCGTCGGCCACTCCGTCGGCGAACTCGCTGCCGCACACGCGGCGGGCGTCTTCACGCTGGAGGACGCCACGAAGCTGGTCGCTGCGCGCGGCCGGCTGATGCAGGCCCTGCCCGCCGGTGGAGCCATGGCCGCGATCCAGGCCACCGAAGCCGAAATCCAGCCCCTGCTGGAAGGCCGCGAGCACGAGATCGCTATCGCCGCGATCAACGGACCCTCGTCCGTGGTGATTTCCGGTGACGAGAACGCTGTGGTGGAGGTGCTGGAGTACTGGCGGGAGCAGGGCCGCAAGGTCCGCCAGCTCCGCGTCAGCCACGCCTTCCACTCCCCCCGCATGGAACCCATG
Source organism: Streptomyces sp. NPDC060064 (assembly GCF_042736455.1). Classification (NCBI taxonomy): domain Bacteria; kingdom Bacillati; phylum Actinomycetota; class Actinomycetes; order Kitasatosporales; family Streptomycetaceae; genus Streptomyces; species Streptomyces sp. NPDC060064. The sequence continues at coordinate 183,272 of NZ_JBHWWF010000009.1, read as the reverse complement.
CTGGACGAGTTCCGCACCATTGCCGCAAGCCTGACGTACTCGACACCGCGCATCCCGGTCGTCTCCAACCTCACCGGCCAACTCGCCACACCCGAAGACCTCGGCACCGCCGACTACTGGGTACACCACGTCCGCCAAGCAGTCCGCTTCGCCGACGGCATCACCCACCTCTCCACCCAAGGCGTCACCACCTTCATCGAGCTGGGCCCCGACGGAACCCTCTCCGCCATGGCCCAGGAAACCCACCCCGACACCGACAACACCCTCTTCACCCCCGTCCTGCGCAAAAACCGCCCCGAAGCCGAAACCCTCACCCAAGCCATCGCTCGTACCCACGTACACGGCGCAGACCTCGACTGGAACGGCGTCTTCACAGGCCACAACCCCCGCCGCGTCGACCTCCCCACCTACGCCTTCCAGCACCAGCACTACTGGCTGCGGGCCACAGCCGCAGCCGGTGATGCCATCAGCCTCGGACTGGGCAAGACCGGCCACCCGCTCCTCGGCGCGGCGATGTCGCTGCCCGAGACGGACAGCATCGTCCTTACGGGCCGCCTCTCGCTGCAGTCGCACGCTTGGCTGGCCGACCACACCGTCATGGACACCGTCCTCGTCCCCGGCACCGGACTGGTCGAGCTCGCGATCCACGCCGGCGACCAGGTCGGATGCAGTTCCTTGGAGGAGCTGACGCTCCAGGCCCCGCTGGTTCTTCCCGAGCGCGGCGGTATCGCTGTCCGGGTGGCGGTCGACGCTGCCGACGACAACGGGCGGCGGCAGGTCGCGATCTTCTCGCGGCTGGACGAGGCGGATGTTGCGGAGCCGTGGACCCGTCACGCGGTCGGCTTCCTGACAGAAAGCACGCCAGACGCGTCATTTGATCTGTCGGTGTGGCCGCCGAAGGGCGCCGAGTCCGTGGGAGTTGAGGATCTCTACGAGAACCTCGCCAGTACGGGCCTGTCCTACGGCCCGGTGTTCCAGGGTCTTCGGGCTGCGTGGCGACTGGGCGGTGACGTGTTCGCCGAGGTCGTACTTCCCGAAGGCACCAGCACCGACGGCTTCGGACTGCACCCCGCACTCCTCGACGCCGCCCTGCACGCCGTGGCCCTCGGGGACTTCGTCGAAGCATCGGACCAGGCACGACTGCCCTTCGCCTGGAGCGGCGTGTCTCTCCACGCCACCGGAGCATCCGTGCTCCGCGTCAAGCTCTCGCCAGCCGGCACCGACGCCGTATCGATCAGCGCAGCCGACGAAACCGGAACCCCCGTCGCAACCGCAGAGGCCCTGGTACTCCGCACCGTCACAACCGAACAGCTCACAGCAGGCTCTGAGGGCTTCAACGACTCGATGTTCAGCATCGAGTGGCCTGAGCTGTCGCTGTCGTCGGTCGAGCCGGGTACGTGGGCGGTGCTCGGCGAGCCGGGCTCCTTTGCCGACGGCCCGCTGTTCTCGAGCCTGGCCGAGCTCACTACCTCCGACACGATCCCCGAGGTCGTCTTCGCTCCCCTCGCGGCATACGAAGGCACGGACACGGCCACCGCCGCACACCAGGCCACACACCGCGCGCTCGCCCTCGTCCAGGACTGGCTGGCAGAGGACCGCTTCGCCGACTCCCGACTCGTGTTCGTCACCCACGGCGCAATCGCCGCAGGCCCGACCGACACCGTCACCGACCTGGCCAACGCACCCGTCTGGGGCCTCGTACGAACGGCCCAGTCCGAAAACCCCGACCGCTTCGTACTCCTCGACACCGACGACAAGTCGCCCGAACTCAACTCGCTGTGGCCGCTCCTCGGCTCCGACGAACCCGAAGCCGTACTCCGCAACGGCGCCATACGGGCACCCCGCCTGGCACGCCCGACGATCGCCGAGACCACCACACCGCTGGACCCGTCCGGCACCATCCTCATCACCGGCGGCACCGGCGCCCTCGGCTCCCTCGTCGCACGCCACCTCGTCACCCAACACGGCGTACGCAACCTCATCCTCACCAGCCGCCGCGGACTCGACGCCAACGGCGCACCCGAGCTGGCCGCCGAACTCACCGAACTCGGCGCAACCACCGTCGACATCACCGCCTGCGACGCATCCGACCGCGAGGCCCTCGCAACCCTCCTCGCCGGCATCCCCGCCGAGCGCCCCCTCACCGCCGTCATCCACACCGCCGGAGTCCTCGACGACGGCGTCATCAACTCCCTCACCCCCGAACGCCTCGACGCCGTCCTGCGCCCCAAGGCCGACGCCGCCCTCAACCTCCACGAACTGACAGCCAACACAAACCTGACGGCATTCGTCCTCTTCTCCTCCGTGGCCGGCGTCATGGGCAGCCCAGGTCAGGGCAACTACGCCGCCGCCAACACCTTCCTCGACGCCCTGGCTCACCACCGCCGCTCGCTCGGCCTGGCCGCAACCTCCCTCGCCTGGGGCGCCTGGGAGCAGGCAGGCGGCATGGCCGGAGACCTCGGAGACACCAACGCCAACCGCATGAGTCGCGGTGGCATGACCGGTCTCTCCCACGCCGAGGGCCTGGAACTCCTCGACGCCGCATGGCCCACCGACAAGGCCCTGCTCGTACCGATGCACATGGACCTGGCCGCCGTACGCGCCCAGGCATCATCGGCCGGTGTACCGCCCCTGATGCGCGGACTCGTACGCACCCCCGTCCGCCGCACCGCCCACACCGCAACCGTCGAGACCGGAGCCCTGGCACAACGCCTCACCGCCCTCTCACACGAAGAACGCCACACACTCCTCCTCGACCTGGTCCGCACACACGTCGCCAATGTCCTCGGCCACGAGAGCGGGACCAGCGTCGAACCCGCCCGTGCCTTCAAGGAGTTGGGCTTCGACTCACTCACCGCAGTCGAACTGCGCAACCAACTCGGCACAGCCACCGGACTCCGGCTCCCCGCCACCCTCGTCTTCGACTACCCGAACGCGACTGCCGTCGCCGATTACCTCATCGCCGAAGTCATGGGCACCCAGCCCGAGGTGACCGCCGCCGTAGCGGTCCGCGACAACGCCGCCGACGAGCCGATCGCGATCGTCGGCATGGCCTGCCGCTACCCGGGCGGAATCACCACCCCCGAGGAGATGTGGCAGTTCCTGCTCACGGACGGCGACGGGATCACGCCCTTCCCGACCGACCGCGGCTGGGACCTGGACGGACTCTTCGACGGCGACACGGATCGGCCGGCGTCGGAGTACGCGCTGGAAGGTGGCTTCCTGCACCAGGCCACCGACTTCGACCCGACCTTCTTCGGTATCTCACCTCGTGAGGCAGTGGCGATGGACCCGCAGCAGCGGCTGCTGCTCGAGGCTTCATGGGAAGCGCTGGAGCGCGCGGGCATCGACCCGGCATCCGTACGCGGCAGTTCAACAGGTGTCTTCGCCGGCGTGATGTACCACAACTACGCCTCCCGGCTCACCGAAGTGCCGGACGAGGTGGCGGGCTTCCTCGGCAACGGCAGTGCGAGCAGCATTGCGTCCGGCCGTGTCTCGTACACGTTCGGTTTCGAGGGTCCGGCTGTCACTGTGGACACCGCGTGCTCGTCCTCGCTGGTCGCCCTGCAGATGGCGACGCAGTCGCTGCAACGTGGCGACTGCTCCATGGCGCTCGTCGGTGGTGTCACCGTCATGCCGACACCGGACACGTTCGCCAGCTTCGCCCTGCAGCGCGGCCTCGCACTGAACGGCCGCTGCAAGCCCTTCGCCGGCGCAGCCGACGGAACCGGCTGGTCCGAAGGCGTGGGCATGCTGCTCGTCGAACGCCTCTCGGACGCACAGCGCAACGGCCACAAGGTCCTTGCGGTCGTACGCGGTACGGCCGTCAACCAGGACGGCGCATCCAACGGCCTGACCGCTCCCAACGGCCCGTCCCAGCAGCGCGTCATCCGCCAAGCCCTCGCCAACGCCGGTCTGTCGACAACCGATGTGGATGTCGTCGAAGCGCACGGCACGGGCACACGCCTCGGTGACCCGATCGAGGCGCAGGCGCTGCTGGCCACATACGGCCAGGGACGCGACGCCGACCAGCCGTTGTGGCTCGGCTCGATCAAGTCCAACCTCGGCCACACCCAGGCAGCGGCCGGCGTCGCCGGCATCATCAAAATGGTCCTGGCACTGCGCGCAGGTGTCATGCCCAAAACTCTCCACGTGGACGAGCCTTCACCGCACGTCGACTGGTCGACGGGTGACGTCTCCCTGCTCACCGAGGCACGGGAGTGGCCCGAACTGGACCGCCCGCGCCGCGCCGCCGTCTCGTCCTTCGGCATCAGCGGCACCAACGCGCACATCATCCTGGAGCAGGCGCCGGTGGTGGACGTCGGGGCTTCCGAGGCCCCTGTGGTTGGTGGGGTCGTTCCGTGGGTGCTCTCGGGTAAGACCGAGGGCGCCTTGCGGGCGCAGGCGGAGCGGCTGTACTCCTTCGTGGAGGAGGGCTCTGAGCTGGTTCTGGCGGATGTGGGTTACTCGCTGGCGGTGTCGCGGGCGCGGTTCGAGCACCGGGCCGTCGTCTCGGGTGCGAGCCGTGAGGAGCTGCTGTCCGGGCTGGAGGCTCTCGCCGCCGGACGGACGGCCCCAGGACTGGTCGACGGCTCGACCGGTACGGGCGGCAAGCTGGCGTTCCTGTTCACGGGGCAGGGCAGCCAGCGGACCGGGATGGGCCGCGAGCTGTACGAGACCTACCCCGTCTTCGCGGAGGCCTTCGACGAGGTCTGTGCGCACTTTGACGGGCACCTCGAGCGCCCGCTGAAGGACCTCGTCTTCGACACGGACAACGCGGACTCCGGTCTGCTCGACCAGACGGTATTCACCCAGGCCGCACTGTTCGCGATCGAGGTCGCACTCTTCCGCCTCGTCGAGGCCTGGGGACTCACCCCCGACTTCCTCGTCGGCCACTCCGTCGGCGAACTCGCTGCCGCACACGCGGCAGGCGTCTTCACGCTGGCGGACGCCACGAAGCTGGTCGCTGCGCGCGGCCGGCTGATGCAGGCCCTCCCGGTCGGCGGAGCCATGGCCGCGATCCAGGCCACCGAAGCCGAAATCCTGGCGACGGTCGAAGGCCGCGAGCACGAGATCGCCATCGCCGCGATCAACGGACCCTCGTCCGTGGTGATTTCCGGTGACGAGAACGCCGTGGTGGAGGTGCTGGAGTACTGGCGGGAGCAGGGCCGCAAGGTCCGCCAGCTCCGCGTCAGCCACGCCTTCCACTCCCCCCGCATGGAACCCATGCTCGAGGAGTTCCGCACCATCGCCGCAGGAATCTCCTACGGAACCCCGAGCATCCCGGTCGTCTCCAACCTCACCGGCCAACTCGCCACACCCGAAGACCTCGGCACCGCCGACTACTGGGTACGCCACGTCCGCCAAGCAGTCCGCTTCGCCGACGGCATCACCCACCTGGCCGGGCAAGGCGTCACCACCTTCATCGAGCTGGGCCCCGACGGAACCCTCTCCGCCATGGCCCAGGAAACCCTCCCCGACGCCCATGACGACGTGGTCTTCACCCCCGTCCTGCGCAAAAACCGCCCCGAAGCCGACACGTTCACCCAAGCCATCGCCCACGCACACGTCCACGGCGCAGCACTCGACTGGAACGGCGTATTCGCCGACCGCGGTGCTCACCACGTCGACCTGCCGACGTACGCCTTCCAACACGACCGCTACTGGCTCGAGTCGCTCTCTCCCACCGGCGACGCCGCGGGACTTGGCCAGTCCGCCACCAGCCACCCCCTGCTCGGCGCCGCCATCGCTCTCCCGGACTCCGACGGCGTACTGCTCACCGGCCGCCTGTCCCTCCAGTCCCACCCCTGGCTCGCCGACCACGCCGTCATGGACACCGTCCTCGTCCCCGGCACCGGACTCGTCGAGCTCGCCATCCACGCCGGCGACCAGGTCGGTTGCGGCCAGGTCGAGGAGCTGATGCTCCAGGCCCCCCTTGTCCTCCCTGAGCGCGGCGGTATCGCCCTCCGGGTGACAGTGGATGCCGCCGAGGACAACGGGCTGCGTCAGGTCGCGATCTACTCCCGGCTGGACGAAGCAGATTCTGCGGAGCCGTGGACCCGTCATGCCTCCGGTTTCCTGACAGAGAACGCGCCGGACACGTCGTTCGACCTGTCGGTGTGGCCGCCCAAGGGCGCCGATTCGATTGACACGGACGGCCTCTACGCAGACCTGGCGGGGGCCGGCCTCTCATACGGCCCGGTCTTCCAGGGCCTGCACGCCGCCTGGCGACTCGACAACGACATCTACGCCGAAGTGGCACTGCCCGAAGGCACCGCAACCAACGGCTACGGGCTCCACCCCGCACTCCTCGACGCCGCCCTGCACGCCGTGTCCCTGGGCGACTTCACCGGAGCCTCGGACGAGGCTCAGCCGGAGAGCGGCCCCTGGCTGCCGTTCGCGTGGAACGGCGTGTCCCTCCACGCCACCGGCGCCTCCGCGCTGCGCGTGAAGCTGTCCCCGTCCGGTGCCCATGGCTCCAACGGCTCCAATGGCGCCAATGCGGTGTCGCTGACCGTTGCCGACGAGACCGGCGCCCAAGTGGCATCGGTGGAATCGATGATGCTGCGCGCGCTCGCGGCCGAGCAGCTGACTGTGGGCCGCGAGGCGACGCACGACGCTCTCTTCCGTGTCGACTGGTCCGATCTCACCACCCTTCCCACCGTCACGGCGCCCTCCTGCGCGATCGTCGGATCCGACGGCCATCTCCAGCGCCTCCTCAAGGGCTCCGGTATCGACGCGGCGACCCACATGGATCTGGCGGAACTGGCTACCGCCGACGCCATCCCCGAGGTCGTCTTCGCCCCCATTGCGGCGTACGAAGGTACGGACACGGCCGTTGCCGCACACCAGGCGGCACACCATGCCCTGGGCCTCGTCCAGGACTGGCTGGCAGAGGACCGCTTCGCCGACTCCCGACTCGTCTTCATCACCCACGGCGCCGTCGCCGCAGGCCCGAACGAAGCCGTCACCGACCTGGCCAACGCACCCGTCTGGGGCCTCGTACGCTCCGCACAAGCCGAAAACCCCGACCGCTTCGTCCTCCTCGACCTCGACGAGACCTCGGAACTCACCCGACTGTGGCCGCTCCTCGGCTCCGACGAACCAGAAGCAGCCCTCCGTAACGGCGCCATACGTGCACCCCGCCTGGCCCGCACGCCCGCCTCCGAAACCCCCGCACCCATCGAGCTGGACCCCTCCGGCACCATCCTGATCACCGGCGGCACCGGCGCCCTCGGCTCCCTCGTCGCACGCCACCTCGTCACCCAACACGGCGCACGCAACCTCATCCTCACCAGCCGCCGCGGACTCGACGCCAACGGCGCACCCGAACTGGCCACCGAACTCACCGAACTCGGCGCGGACAAGGTAGACATCGCCGCCTGCGACGCTGCGGACCGCAGCTCGCTCGAGACGCTGCTCAAGACGATCGACAGCGAGCGTCCCCTCACCGCCGTGATCCACACCGCCGGTGTCCTGGACGACGGCCTGATCAACTCCCTCACCCCCGAACGCCTCGACGCCGTCATGCGCCCCAAGGTCGACGCCGCCCTCAACCTCCACGAACTGACAGCCGACACAAACCTGTCCGCATTCGTCCTCTTCTCCTCCGCCGCCGGCGTCATCGGCAACCCAGGCCAAGGCAACTACGCCGCAGCCAACACCTTCCTCGACGCACTCGCCCACCACCGCCAAGCACTCAACCTCCCCGCAACCTCCCTCGCCTGGGGCGCCTGGGAACAAGCCGGCGGCATGGCCGGAGACCTCAGCGACACAGACCGCCACCGCCTCAACGGCCTCACCGACACCCAAGGCCTCGAACTCCTCGACGCCGCATGGCCCACCAACACACCCCTGCTCGTACCCATCCGACTCGACCTCACCACCATCCGCGCCCAAGCATCATCGACCGGCACACCGCCCCTCATGCGCGGACTCATACGCACCCCCACCCGCCGCACCGCCCACACCACCACCGCAGCCGAGACGGACGCTCTGACGCAGCGCCTCGCCGGGCTTTCGCGTGAGGACCGCCGGGCCGCGCTGCTTGAGCTCGTACGGGCGCAGGCCGCGTCCGTGCTCGGTTTCGCGAGTGTGTCGGAGGTCCCTGCGGACCGTGCCTTCCGGGAGCTGGGGTTCGACTCGCTGACGGGCGTCGAACTACGGAACCAGCTCGGCAAGGCGACCGGACTGCGGCCGCCCGCCACGCTGATCTTCGACTACCCGAACCCGGTCGAGCTTGCCGAGTACCTGCTGGGCGCGCTGCCCGGCGGCGACGGGGCCGGGCGCAGTGTGCACGACGAGTTGGACGCCCTCGAGTCGCTGCTCTCCTCGCTCGAACCCGACGGTGGTGAGCGTGTCCGTATCAGCGCCCGCCTCCAGACGCTGCTGGCCCGCCTGGGTGAGGACCGGGGCGAAGAGGGTGCCGGAGAGGCGGAGTCGGTGACGGACACGATCGACAGCGCCACCGACGACGAGATGTTCCAGTTCATCGGCCGAGAATTCGGCATTTCCTGACCCGCTAGGAGAAGAGACGTCACCATGTCCAACGAGGAAAAGCTCCGTCACTTCCTTAAGCAGGTCACGGCCGATCTGCACCAGACCCGCCAGCGCCTCGGCGAGCTGGAGGCCGGCGCGCACGAGCCCATCGCGATCGTCGGTATGAGCTGCCGTTTCCCGGGCGGGGTCGAAGGCCCCGACGGGCTCTGGGAGTTGGTGCGCGACGGCCGCGACGGCGTCACGGAATTCCCCACCGACCGCGGCTGGGACATTGCGGCGCTGCAGGGCTCCGGCAAGGGGGACGAGGGGTACACCTCCGACACCGTGTACGGCGGATTCGTACACGGCGCCGCCGAGTTCGACCCCGCGTTCTTCGGTATTTCGCCGCGTGAGGCGCTCGCGACGGAGCCGCAGCAGCGACTGCTGCTCGAAGCCTCCTGGGAGGCGTTCGAGAGCGCGGGTATCAATCCGGCCGAGCTGCGTGGCAGCAGGACCGGTGTGTTCGCGGGTCTGATGAACAACACGGACTATCTGGCGCAGGCTCCCGTTCTGCCGGAGGGTGTCGGCGGCTTTCTCAGTACGGGCACGTCCGGGAGCGTCGCCTCCGGCCGAGTCTCGTACACCTTCGGTCTTGTCGGCCCGGCCGTGACCGTGGACACCGCGTGCTCGTCCTCACTGGTGACGCTGCATCTGGCTGTTCAGGCGCTGCGCAACGGCGAGTGCTCCATGGCGCTGTCGGGCGGCGCGACCGTCATGTGCGCGCCGGGCACCTTCATTGAGGTCAGTAAGCAGCAGGGGCTGGCAGCGGACGGCCGGTGCAAGGCGTTCTCGGAGGACGCGGACGGCGCGGGCTTCTCCGAGGGTGCGGGCATGCTTCTGCTGGAGCGGCTCTCCGACGCGCGCCGTAATGGCCGCCGGATCCTTGGCGTCATTCGCGGTACGGCGGTAAATCAGGACGGCGCGTCCAACGGCCTGACCTCCCCGAACGGCCCCTCCCAGCAGCGCGTCATCCAGGAGGCGCTGGCCAACGCCCGTCTTGCGCCCGAGCAGGTGGACGCGGTGGAGGCGCACGGCACCGGGACCACGCTCGGCGATCCGATCGAGGCGCAGGCGCTGATCGCCACGTACGGGCAGGGGCGCGACGCCGAACGGCCCTTGTGGCTCGGCTCGTTCAAGTCCAACGTCGGTCATACGCAGGCTGCGGCGGGTGTCGGCGGCGTCATCAAGATGGTGATGGCCATGCGGCACGGCGTGCTGCCGAAGACGCTGCATGTCGGCGAGGTGACGCGGAAGGTCGACTGGTCCGGCGGTTCGGTCGCGGTGCTCACCGAGGCGCGACCGTGGCCGGAATCGGATGAGCCCCGTCGCGCGGGTGTCTCCTCGTTCGGGGTCAGCGGCACCAACGCGCATGTGATCCTGGAGCAGGCCCCGGAGCCGGCGAGCGCGGCGGCCGCACCAGTGCCCCAGGCCGACACAGCCACCGTCGTGGAGAACTCCCCGCCGGCCGCCGCCCGCCCGCTCCCGCAGGCCCCGGCGCCCTGGCTCCTGTCCGCCAAGTCCGAGCAGGCACTGCGCGGCCAGGCCGGGCGTCTTCGCGCCCATGTCGCCGCCCGGCCCGAGCTGGACCCGGCGGATGTGGCGCACTCCCTGGTGGCCACGCGCGCTTCGTTCGACTACCGGGCCGCCGTGGTCGCCGACGACCGTGAAGGGCTGCTGCGCGGTCTCGCGGCGCTCGCCGACGGCACTCGGGAAGCCGGCGAGCAGCCTGAGGGTGCGCAGCTCGTCCAGGGCATGGCCCGCCCGGACCGGAAGATTGCCTTCGTCTTCCCGGGTCAGGGCTCGCAGTGGCTCGGTATGGCCGCCGGCCTGCTCGAAGCGTCGCCGGTGTTCGCGGCCTCCGTCGCCGAATGTGACGCGGCCTTCGCCGAGTTCCTGGACTGGTCGGTCGCCGACGCGCTGCGCGGGTCGCAGGGCGCACCGGACGCCGAACGCCTCGATGTGCTCCAGCCGATGCTGTTCACCACGATGGTGTCGCTCGCCGCGCTGTGGCGTTCCTGCGGCGTCGAGCCCGCTGCCGTCGTGGGCCACTCGCAGGGCGAAGTCGCCGCCGCGTACGTCGCCGGCGCGCTCTCGCTCCAGGATGCCTCCCGCATTGTCGCGCTGCGCAGCAAGGCGCTCCTCGCGCTGATCGGCAAGGGCGCGATGGCGTCCGTGCTGGCCCCGGTGGAGTCCGTACGGGAGCAGATCGCGCCTTATGGCGACCGGCTGTCGGTCGCGGTGGTCAACGGGCCCGGCGCGTGCGTGGTGGCCGGTGTGCCGGACGCCGTCGACGAGTTCGTTGCCGCGATGGAGGCCGCGGAGATACGGGTCCGGCGGGTGCCGGGTGCGCTCGGTGCCGGACACTCCGCGCAGGTCGAGCCGCTGCGCGAGCAGATCCTTGCCGATCTTGGCCCGGTCGTGCCGCGCGCGGCTCGGGTGCCGCTGTACTCGACCGTCACCGGTGAGCTGCTCGACACCGGCACCATGGACGCCGAGTACTGGTACGAGAACATGCGGCGGACGGTTGAATTCGACCGCACCGTACGTGGGTTGCTGGCGACCGGTCACCAGATGTTCATTGAGGTCAGCCCGCATCCGGTGCTGACGGTGCCGCTCCAGGGCATCCTCGAGAGCGCCGGCAGCGAGGCCGCCGTCTTCGGCACGCTGCGACGCGACGAGGGCGGCTCGCAGCGCTTCCTCACCGCCCTGGCCACCGCACATACCGCAGGCGCCGAGCCCACCTGGGACGCCGTGATCACCCCCGGCCGTGAGGGGCGTGTGGAGCTGCCGACGTACGCGTTCCAGCGCAGCCGGTACTGGCTGGAGCCGGGGCTGTACGACGGTGATGTGACCTCCGCCGGCCTCGTTCCGGCCGGTCATCCGCTGCTGGCCGCTGCCATCGAACGAGCCGACGAGGACGGTCTGTTGCTCTCGGGGCGGCTCTCCCTGCGGACGCATCCCTGGCTCGCGGACCATGCCGCGCTGGACACGGTGCTGCTGCCCGGAACGGCCTTCGTGGAGCTGGCCCTGCATGCCGGCGACCGGGTCGGCTGCGGTGTGCTGGAGGAGCTGACGTTCGAGGCCCCGCTGATCCTGCCCGAGCAGGGCGGCGTCGCGGTGCAGCTCGTGGTCGGTGTCCCGGACGGTACGGGGCGGCGCAGTGTCAGCATCCACGCCCGTCCCGACGATGTCCCCGGCGAGCAGCCGTGGACCCGGCACGCTACGGGCACCCTCGCCGGATCCGCTGCGCCGGCGTCGTTCGACTTCACGGTCTGGCCGCCCGAGGGCGGCGAGGAAGTGCCCGTCGACGGGCTGTACGACGAGTTCCACGCCGCCGGAATCGGCTACGGACCGGCGTTCCAGGGGCTGCGCGGTGTGTGGCGGCGCGGTTCGGAGATCTTCGCGGAGATCGACCTGCCGGAGGAACTGCACTCTGCGGCAGAGGAGTTCGGTGTGCACCCCGCTTTGCTGGACGCGGCGATGCACGCCGTGGCGGCCGGGACGGTCGACGGATCGGACGGGGCGGAGACGGGCGGGCTGTGGCTGCCCTTCTCGTGGCGTGGCGTCAGCCTGTACGCGACGGGCGCGAAGGCCCTGCGAGTCCGTTTCGCTCCGGTCGAGGGCGAGGATGCGCTCTCCCTCCAGGTCGGTGACGCCACCGGGCGTCCGGTCGTGGCCGCCGACGCGCTGGTGGTGCGGCAGATCTCGGCCGAGAAGCTGAGTGCGGCGAGCACGCGCCACCACGAGTCGCTGTTCCAGGTCGACTGGGTGCCTCTGCCGCTGTCGGCGGTCGGCGCGAAGGCGTCGTACGCAGTGATCGGTGAGGGGCTGGCCGGTGCGGTGGGCGCGACTCACGCCGATCTCGGCGCCCTGACTGCCGTGTTGGCGGCGGGCGGCCCGGTTCCGGAGCTGGTTTTCGCGCCGTTCGGCCTGGAGGCCGGCGCGGAATCCGGCAGTACGGGCGGTACCGCCGCGGCCGCGCACCTCGCGGCCCGTGAAGCGCTCGAGCTGGTCCAGGGGTGGCTGGCGGACCAGCGTCTCGCAGATGCGCGCCTTGTCGTCGTGACCCGGAACGCGGTTGCCACCGGACCCGACGAGGACGTACCGGGCCTGGCCCACTCCCCTGTGTGGGGCCTGCTGCGCTCCGCCCGCGCGGAGAATCCGGACCGGTTCATCACTGTCGACCTCGACGGTGAGCAGTCCTCGGCTCATGCGCTGTGGGCCGCGGCGGCGTCCGGGGAGCCGGAGATCGCGCTGCGTGCGGGCAGCGCGCTGGCACCGCGGCTGGCGCGGGTTCCGGTGGCCGGCGAGACCGGCCCAAAGACGGACCCGGCAGCCCAGGGGACGGGGACGGACGGCACGGTCCTCGACCCGGACGGGACCGTGCTGATCACCGGCGGCACCGGCACTCTCGGCGCCCTGGTGGCTCGCCATCTGGTGACCGAGCACGGCGCGCGCCGTCTGCTGCTGACCAGCAGGCGCGGCGCCGATGCCGCGGGGGCCGCCGAGCTGACGGCCGAACTCACCGGGCTGGGCGCCGATGTCCAGCTGGTGGCCTGCGACACCTCGGACCGGGCCGCGCTGGAAGCACTGTTCGCCGGTGTGCCTGCCGAGCGTCCGCTGACGGCGGTCGTACACAGCGCCGGAGTGCTGGACGACGGTGTCATCGACGGGCTCACTCCTGAGCGGCTGGCGAAGGTCATGCGCCCCAAGGTGGACGCCGCGCTCCATCTGCACGAGCTGACCGAGGGCCTGGACCTCTCCGCCTTCGTACTGTTCTCGTCCGCGGCCGGCGTGATGGGCAACCCTGGCCAGGCCAACTACGCGGCCGCCAACGCCTTCGTCGACGCCCTCGCCCAGCACCGGCGCATCAGGGGGCTGCCGGCCACCTCGATGGCCTGGGGCCTGTGGCTGGACAGCCTCGGCGTGATCGGCGAGGCCAACGGCGAGGACGCCGCCGCGCGCACCGGCAACCGGATACCCGGCCTCAGTTCGCAAGAGGGACTGGAGCTGTTCGACGCGGCGTGGCACCACGAGCGCACCCTGTTCGTGCCGATGCGGCTGGATCTGGCCGAACTGCGCGCTCAGGCAGATCCGGAAGGTGTGCCGCCGCTGTTGCGCGGTCTCGTCAGGACCGTCGCGCGGCGCTCCGGCGGCGGGGCGCAGACCTCTGGCCCGTCGCTGGCGGAGCGGCTGGCCGGGCTGCCCGAGCACGAGCGTGGCGCGGCCATGCTGGAGTACGTCCGTACGCAGGCTGCTTCCGTCCTCGGCTACGCCGACGCGGATGCGGTGGCTCCCACCCGCCGGTTCCTGGAGATGGGTTTCGACTCGCTGAGCGCCGTCGAACTGCGCAACCGGCTCGGCGCGGCGACCGGAGTACGGCTGCCTGCGACCGTCGCCTTCGAGAACCCGACCTCGGAAGCGCTGGCCGCCTATCTCACCCGGGCGATGGGGTCCGCGGCCGAGCCGCGTCCCGCGGAAGGGGGCGCGCCCGCTGTGGGCGCCGGGCAGGAGAGTGTGTTCGGGGCGATGGCGCGGCGTGCGGGCGAGGTGGGACGGCTGCAGGAGTTCGTCACGCTCCTCACCAGCGCCTCGGAGTTCAGGCCGTCGTTCGAGTCGTCCGCGGAGCTCTCGGGCGAGCTGGACATGGTCCGGCTGGCCAAGGGCGAGTCCGGCGCCGAACTGATCTGCGTCCCGTCGGTCCTGCCGATGTCGGGGCCGCACGAGTACGCCCGGTTCGCCGCCGCGCTCCGTGATGTCCGCAATGTATCGGTGCTGCCGGCGCCCGGTTTCGTACCCGGGGAGCCGCTGCCGGCGGATGTGGACGCGCTGGCCGTGGCACACGCCGAATCGTTGCTCGCCCATACGGACGGGAAGCCGTTCGTGCTGGCTGCGCACTCCTCGGGAGGCATGCTGGCGCATTCGCTGGTGAGCCGGCTGGAGTCCTTGGGCGTACGGCCGCAGGCGCTGGTGCTGATGGACATCTATCCGCTCGACGCGCGGGCGTTCACGGGGGTTCAGGCGCGGATCGGGGGCGCCGGGACGCCCGACGGCGAAGACAGGCCGGACTCGGGACCGGACTCCGGCTCGGGTGCGGCGGCTGGCGGTCTGGGGGCGCTCGGCGATGTGCGGCTCACCGCGATGGCGGGCTACTTCCGCATCTTCGGCGACTGGGAGCCGCAGGCCATCGCCACACCGACGCTGCTGGTGAGGGCTTCCGAGCCACTGCCGAACTGGCGGCACACAGAGGACTGGCAGTCCTCCTGGCGACTGGAGCACAGCGCGCTCGACACCGCGGGCGATCACTTCTCAATGATGGAGGAGCACGCCGGCAGGACCGCGCGGACCGTACACGAGTGGCTGTCGCAACTCGACCCGTCGGCGTAGCGGTCTGCCCGGGTCCTCCCTGCGGAGGGCATGAGGGGGTGGAAACCGAAGTCTCGGTCTCCACCCCCTTTCTCCACCCGTGAACTCAGGACCAAAGGCCGCGCGGATCCTAGTCTTTCAATACACCCAAGAACGAATCGGAGGTACGCAGTGACTGACGCCATGTTGGATGCTCTGTTCCTGAGCGGGATCCTGATCACCATCGTCCTTACCACCCAGGTGGGGCGGCATCGCTTCGGAGTCCTCAAGCTGCTCATGCCACTAGGACTTGTGGCTTATTTCGCCTATGACATGCTCCACAACCTCAAGGCGACGCAGCCCAATCTCACGTCGGCCGGCGTCGGCATCGCCATTGGTGCGGCAATCGGTGTCGGACTGCTCTACACAATGCGGGTCGAGAACGATGCGGCCACCGGAAAGACCTACACCCGGGCCGGTTGGAGTTACCTCGCCATCTGGATGGCGGTACTCGTCGGTCGCCTCAGCTTCATCTGGTCGCTGGAGAACATCGATTCATTCCGGGCCGATTTCGGCAAGTGGACCGTTGAGCAGCACATCGACCCCGACGGGGTGGCTGCCTTCTTCGTCCTGATGGCCATGGCGATGGTTCTGGTCCGCACGGTTGGCGTCGCCATTCGCTGGATGCGTCGCCCGCGGCACGTGGCTCCCGCGCAGCGGACCAGGCAGCCCAGCGCAGTCTGACCCGGGTAACGGGAGGGGCGGATAGGGGTTGTCGCCTCCTCCCGCCGGCCGGAATTATTCACTCCAGGAAATTCGGCCGGTGCGGAACACACTGAACGTCAGGGAGATTTGGAAATGCGAGTTTTCTGTACGGTGACCGGAACACAGGGGCACGCCAATGAGGTGCTGCCGCTGGCCCGGGCGCTGGCCGAGGCGGGCCACGAGGTTCTGGCCACGGTGCCTGAGCATTTGGTTCCCGTATTCGAAGGCGCGCCCGTCACCGTGAAGCCGGTGATGCCGAGCATTCCGGAGATCATGCACTCCATCTTCTCTCTGCGGGACCGCTTCAAGGACAGCAATCCGGGCGAAGAGATCGTCGTTGACAACAGGCTGCAGATGATCCTCTGGGGCGGCGGCCCGCATATCACCACCACCTTCGAGCGGATTATTCCGATCGCCAGGGAATGGAACCCCGATCTGGTACTGCGGGACGGCGGCGAACTGACCGGTGTACTGGTCGCCGAGGCGCTCGGTATTCCGCATGTCTCATGCCCTTCGGGACCGACGAATGTCATCGATCCCGAAGGTCTGCTGCCCTTCCTGAACGAGCGGCGGGTGGAAGTCGGGCTCGCCCCCCAGTCGGAGCCGTGGTCGGTCTACCCCCTCGACCGCATCGACTGTGTCCCCGAGACGTTCTCCTTCACCCGGTACCCGGCGCCGGAGGCGTTCGCCTATCAGCAGCCCGCGGCGCTGCACGGAACGCAGAGTCTTCCCGCCGAGCTGGCCGAACTGCCGGGCGACCGCCCGCTGGTGGTGGCCTCGGTGGGCAGCGCGCTGCCCACGGTGATGGGTATGAAGGAGCAGGGCATCGAACCGCCCGAGGGCATGCTCCACCCCTCCGACACGCTGCGAGCCATCATCGAAGGGCTCTCCGCACTCGACTGCTACGCCGTCGTGGGCACCGCCGGCTTCCCCGTCGACGGCGTCACCGTCGGGGACAACGTGATCGTGATGGACTGGCTGCCTCAGCAGCAACTCCTGGAGTGTGCACAGCTGTTCGTGACGCACGGTGGTTACAACAGCGTCCGCGAGGCCATCCGGCAGGGTGTGCCCATGGTGTCGCTGCCGCAGTTCGGCGACCATCTCCACAACTCCGAGCGGCTGGCGGAGCTGGGTCTCGGCGCCCACGTCACCGATGTGACTCCCGAGGGCGTTGCCATGGCCTGCAAGCAGGTGCTCGGCGACGACCGGATCCAAGCGGGCATCCGCAGCGCGCACCGGCAGATGCTCGGTCTTGCCGGTATCGACGAGGTCGTCACCCATCTCGAGTCGCTCGTCGCCGCACACACCTCATGACCAGAGCCTGATATCACGTCAGGTTCGCACAAGCCCGCTGCCGGCCCCCCGTCCGGCAGCGTCCCGGCGGGCGCCGGTCCGATTGACCATCGGAACCGGCGCCCGCCTTCTGCGTACCCGCGGACTGCTAGCTGCGCGCGGGCACCTGGGCCTCCAGTGCGATCGCGGTGACGAGCAGCCCGTCCCTGGCGAGCCAGCGGCCGGTGAAGCCCGTCAGCGGTCCCCCGTCGGGCAGGCGCCCCGGGCGCAGGATCCGCGCCGAGAACAGTCCGGACGATGCGGTGTCATAGCTGAAGGTGATCTCCGCGTCGTCGAAGTCGATCTCCCGCCAGGTGAGCGGGAACCAGGTCTTGTAGACGCACTCCTTGGCGCTGAACAGCAACCGGTCCCGGTGCGCGGGGCCGATCGTCGCCGGGGACAGCGCCCATGCGGCCTCACGCGGCAGCGCGATCGCCTCCAGCACCCCGTCGGGCAGCGGCCCGTCGGGTTCCGCGTCGATTCCGATCGCCAGGATGTCGTCCGCCATGGCCAGCGTCGCCGCGCGATAGCCCGCGCAGTGCGTCATGCTCCCCACCACGCCCGTCGGCCACAGGGGCACATTGCGCACCCCTGGCATCACGGGCGAGGGCAGCAGCCCCAGACCGGCGAGCGCGCGCCGCGCACACGCCCGTACGGTCGCGAACTCCGCACGCCGCTCGGCCACCGTGGACGCGACCAGGGCCGCCTCCTGCGGATACAGACCGGCCTCGGGCTCGTCCCCGTCCTCGAACGCCTCGGCGCAGACGACCGTCTTCGGCAGCAACTCGTCGATCATGCCCGGCCCTTCAGCCGGCCCGTGACGCCCGCCCGGGCCGGAGGCTCTTCCGTGAACGGAGCGATCCGGCGCAGCAGCCCCCGCGGGTGGCCGCGTTTGCGCCACTCGCGGGGATAGCCGATCGAGACCTCCTCGAAGCGGACCCCGTCGTACCAGGTGGTGCGCGGGATGTGCAGATGCCCGTAGACGACTGCGGCGGTGTTGAAGCGTATGTGCCAGTCGGCGGTCAGCTCGGTGCCGCACCACTGGGCGAACTCCGGGTGCCACAGTATGTCCGTGGGCTGCCGCACCAGCGGGAAGTGGTTCACGAGTACGAGGGGGACGTCCGGGTCGTGGGCTGCCAGTCGGCGTTCGGTCTCCGCCACGCGCGCCCGGCACCAGGCGGCTCGGCCGGGGTAGGGGTCGGGATGGAGCAGGAACTCGTCCGTGCACACCACGCCCGCCTCGTAGGCGCGCGCCAGCGACTCCTCCTCGGTGGAGGCTCCGGGTGTCCGGAAGGTGTAGTCGTAGAGCACGAAGAGCGGGGCGACGGCGACAGGCCCGCCCGGGCCGTTCCACACGGGGTACGGATCCTCCGGCGTCACCACGCCCAGGCTTCTGCAGAGCTCCACCAGATGCCGGTAGCGGGCCTCGCCGCGCAGTTGGACCGGGTCCTCGCGAGGTGTCCACAGTTCGTGGTTGCCCGGCGCCCAGATCACCTTGGCGAACCGGTCGGCCAGCATGCGCAGTGCCCGCTCGATGTCCTGCGTCAGTTCGGCGACGTCTCCGGCCACGATCAGCCAGTCGTCGTCGCCGCCAGGGCGCAGCGACTCGGTGATCGGCCAGTTGTCGGCCATCCCGACATGGAGGTCACTCACGGCAAGGAGCTGCCGTCCGGCGCCCTCGGACGGAGCGGGCGCCCGCCCGGACGCGGAGGCCTTGGGCACGGCAGGTTCAGGAGTGAAGAGTTCAGGCGCAATCGGCGACATCGAAGTCCAAACTGGTCGGCAGGTCCTGGCGGCGCCTGATGTTGATCTTCCGGTAGACCCGGGTGAGGTGCTGTTCCACCGTGCTGACGGTGATGAAGAGCTTGCTGGAAATCTCGCGGTTGGTGTGGCCCAGCGCGGCCAGCCTGGCGACCCGGCGCTCGGCCTCCGTCAGGGCCTCCTCCGCACGGTTCTCCGCACGGCTCTCCGCACGGTTCTCCGTCCCTATGGTGTGCTCCGGCCCGGCGGGGACGGTGCCCGGCCCGGACGGGGCGACGCGGGCCGTGGTGGGCTGGGGCGCCCGGAACAGTTCGTACGCACCGCAGATGTCCGCCACCTGTCCCGCCTGCCGTACCAGCCCACGCCCCTTGACCGGTTCCCCGAGCCGCTTGTAGGCCTGGCCGAGGTCGGTCATGGCCAGGGCCATGGTGTACGAGTCGCCGACGTCGCGAAGCAGTCGGACGGCCTCCTCCAGCAGTGCGGGCCGGTGCGGGAGGGGACGCGTGGCCGCCAGCACCCGCAGTGCGGCGCCCCGGGTCCGCAGATGCTTGGGATGCGTACGGGACAGTTCGTCGTCGAGCAGAGCGACGGCCCGCTCGGGGTTCTTCAGTTTCAGCCAGGTCTCCGCCGCCCTGGTCCGCCACGGCACCAGGGTGGGTGAGTCCATGCCCCAGGCCTTCATGAGTTCGCCGCACTCCATGAAGTCGGCGAGCGCGGCATGGTGGCGCCCTGTCCGCAGTTGCAGTACGCCACGCGCGTGGAGGTAGGAAAGTCCGTAGCGGGTCCGGAACATCGAGTCGGGTACGGGCCGGTCAAGCAGCTCGGCCGCCGCCTCGTGGTGCCCCATGTGTGTGCGGGCCTCCACCAGCACCGACAGGGGCAGTCCGATGGCTACGCCCCATCCCTGCGCGGGCAGCCGCTCCAGTGATGACTCGGCCTGCTCCACCGCGCCGGTGAGATTGCCCTGCCGCAGGCAGATGAGCGCCCGGAAGGCCGTGAGCAGGGCCGGGGCACGCCCGCTGCGGGCCTGCACGAGCAG
The DNA here is from genome assembly GCF_042736455.1 of Streptomyces sp. NPDC060064. Lineage (NCBI taxonomy): Bacteria > Bacillati > Actinomycetota > Actinomycetes > Kitasatosporales > Streptomycetaceae > Streptomyces > Streptomyces sp. NPDC060064. The sequence goes on along the minus strand of NZ_JBHWWF010000009.1, from coordinate 163,492 downwards.
CCGGTCGCACCAGCGGGCCGAAGAGCTGAGCAGATCACTGAGGACCAGGGTGCTCAGCGCGGCCAGCAGCGTCTCGACGGTGGCCTCCGTCAGCACGGTGGACCGCAGGGTCTGTTCGGCGTCCGACACCGCGGACGCCTCGGCCCGGAGACCGAGTACGGAATTCAGCGCGCCGAACGCCTTCACCGGCGCACTGACCACAGCATCAGTGGTGGAGGTGGACGTGGTGCTGGTGAACTTCGGTTCGGACCGCTGTTCGTCGTGCGGCACCTGGTCGCTTGCGGTGAGCGCACCCGGGTAGGTGCCGGCCATCTGCAGCCGGGTGGCGTTGATTTCGTCGTCGAGGCGCGGTGCGTGGGTGGCGGCCACGGTGGCGCTCGCCACCCGGAAGGCAGCCGTCGCCTCGTCCACATACCCGTACCACATCAGCTGTGGCACCAGCCGCAGCGTGTAACGCAGCGGCAGCTGACCACCGCGGGCCGGCAGAGCCAGCGCCTGTACCTGTTGTGCGGCGGTCGCCGGCTGATGACGCCAGTTGAGCTCGGCCAGTTGGGCCCTGATGGACAGCCGGGTCGGCTCGTCGCGGCAGCAGCGCTCGGCCATCTGCAGGCATCGCATCGCGAAGTCCGGCTCGGCGGCGGCCAGCGCCTGGTGCGAGGCGTCCTGGAGGACTCGGCACACCCATGTCTCCTCCGCCTGCCCCCGCAGATCCTGGGCCAGTAGCTGGGTGGCGACCCGCACGGAGCTCGCGCCGCGCTGGTGCAGCAGCTTGGCCGCCCAGTAACGCAGCTGCGCGGCCTCCTCGGCCGGAAGGTCCTCCAGTACGGCCTTCTCCATGGCTTCGTGGCGGAACTGCTGGTCCTGGAGGATGCCCGCCTCCTCGAGGGCGGCCGCGGCCGGCCGGACCGTGTGGTCCTCGACGCTGAGAAGCAGACCCACGTTCGGCGAGGTCGACGGCTCCTGGAGCAGTGCGAGACCGCGCGCGACGGCCAGGGCGTTGTGACCGCTGCGCTGGACACATCGCAGCGCGGCCTGCCGGAAGAGGTCACCGGCCTGTGGAGTCCCGCCTTCCCGGCGGGCGGCCGACGGCACGAACTGGTCCGCGGCCAGCGCCCTGACCAGCAGCGGGTTGCCACCCGTTGCGTGATGGAAGTCCGGTGCCAGCCGGGCGGCCTCGGCGGAGGGGAAGCGGTCGGAGAGTACCCGGCCGACGTCCTCGACGCCGAGCGGGCCGAGCCGGACGCGCAGCAGTTGGTCACGCTCCAGCAACTCGTCTGCGGGGAAGGCCGCCCCGGTCGGCGCGGGCCCTTCTGTCACCACCACGGACAGGGCGGTCAGGCCGGAGTGCCGCAGCAGATACCGCAGGACCTGGAGGGACTGGACGTCCGCGAACTGGATGTCGTCGACGGCGATCAGCACATGCCCGGCAGCAGCCGGTCCGCCGAACCTGCGCGTCAGTTCACGCAGTACCCGCAGGGGAACCTGGGAGGCCGGCGCGGAGGGCTCCGTGGTTCCCTCGCAGTCCCGGGCTGTCCGGTACCCCTGCTCCGCCTCCGGCGGCATGCCCTGCTGGAGCTGTTCCAGGACCGCGTACGGCAGGCTCTGCTCCGTGGGTGCGGCCACGGCGCTCACGACGGTGACCTGGTTCGCCGCGGCGAAGTCCGTCAGCGCGTGCAGGAGTTCGGTCTTGCCGAGACCGGCCGCGCCGCTGATGACCGCGAGACGGGGGCAGGGTCTTGTCGCCCGGAGATTCGCCTCGAGAAACTCGCGGAGTTGTGCCGATTCCTTGTCCCGATGCATCCCCATGGCCACGTGTCCTTCCCCTTCGTCGCACGCGAGTGGCGATGAGGTACGGACACGCCAGCGGTCGGCTGGTCGATCATGTACTTCGTGCTTCCCCGTTGCGATGTGCGCTGTGCCGGCCGAGGCCGCTGTCCCGGCCGAGGCCGGGATCCGACTGCCACTGCGCTTCCCCGTTGCAACCCCGCCGTGCGGGGGTACTGCCCCCGGTTGCTCCGCGGCGGCCCCGCGGAGTGGTTGGGGTGACCGGACCATCATCTCCGGTCAGGACATCAGAAAGATGTCAAGGTCATGTAGAGATCAAGCTAGTTGTGCCGGCCAGTTCCGCAGGACGTCACCTCCATCGGAACAAGGTCACCGACTGTTTGCCTGCCGTTCAGCGCGAGCTGTGAATGGTCGCTGTTGCCAGCCAGCCTTGTCGGCAGCTCGCGTCGCCGGTTGACCTTCAACTTACGGTAGATGCGCGTCAGATGCTGCTCCACCGTGCTCACGGTGACGTACAGCCTGGCGGCGATCTCCCGGTTGGTGTTGCCATGGGCGGCCAGCACGGCCACACGGCTCTCCGCCTCGGTCAGCGAAGCCGTGTTCTGCGGCAGTACCGGCTCGTGGCGCGGTGCTTCGAAGTCGGGGTCCGTGCCGCCGGGTATCAGCTGACGGCACAGCGGTTCGGCACCACAGGACTTGGCGACATGCCATGCCTTCCGAACCAGCATCCGGGCGCGGTTGACATCGTCCATCAGCCGGCAGAGGCGCCCCAACTCGCCGAGGGCCAAGGCCAGTTGCAGCCGGTCCCCGCCGTTCTCCAGGATCTCCACCGCCTCCTGGAGCTGCTGGAGGCCGCGCCGGCCCTCACCGGTGGCGCCAATCAGCCGCAGAGCCGTACCGCGCGCCCGGTCAGGGCTGCGCAGCAGTTGCTGCTCGGCCAGGCTCCGGGCCTTTTCGGGGTGGCCGAGGGCGAGCCACGTCTCCGCCGCGTCGAGCCGCCACGGCACCAGCTCAGGGGCGTCGACACCCCACTCCTCGAGCGCCTCGCCGCAGGCCAGAAAGTCCCCGAGAGCGGCGTGGTAGCGGCCGGTGGCCAGGTTCCAGCGGCCCCTGGCGCGTGCGTAGTGCAGACCCGGCAGGGTGTGCAGGAAGGCGTCGGGCACGGTCTGGCCGAGCAGGCTCTCCGCCTCGTCGAACTGCCCCATGCCCGTGTGTGCCTGGATCAGCGTGGCGAGTGGGAAGGAACGGGCGAGAGACCAGCTCCTCGGCCCCATCTGCCGCAGTGCCGACTCGGCGTGCACCTTCGCCCCGGGCAAGTCGCCCTGCCGTAGCGCTATCTCGGACCGTACGGAGGTGAACATGGCCTGCCAGGCCGGGGCATGGTGGTCCGCGGATTCGTTGAGCAGCCGCTCGCACCAGGGCACGGCGAGATCCAGCCGGTCGGCGTACACCAGCGCCCAGAGGGCGACGACCAGGGGCTGCACATAGCCGTCGTTGAGCCGGTAGCGCTGCAGCACACGAGTGGCTTCGGAGACCGCGTCCTCGCGCCTGCTCTCCGACAGAGCGGCTGCCACCGCGGACGAGGCGTGAAGATGGGCGATTTCCGCGTCTCCGGCAAGGGTGTCGGCAGGCCCGGGGCGCATCGGCTCCTCGCCGCCCGGCTCCATGCCCAGTGAGGGACTGAGCACGGTCAGCCAGCGGCGGGCGGCCGTCAGAGCCGTCCGTTCCTCACGGCCGGACCAGCCGTCGGCCCCTTCGAGGGCCTCCAGCACCTCCCTCGCCTCGACCAGCCGGCCCGACCAGGCGAGATACGACAAGGACACCACCAGATCGCTGGGCGAGAGCCGGGCCGCCGTCGCATCCAGCAGGAGCGTCGACGCCTTGACCTCCACGGCCGCAGGATCGGTGCGCCAGACGACACCGGCCAGCTTGACGGTGAGTGAGGCGCGCAGCCGGTCGTCCTCGCAGGAGTCCTGGGCGAGGGCGAGACAGCGGCGGGCGAATTCCATGTCGCCGTCCGCCAGCGCGTACTCGGCCGCTTCCTGGAGCACCGGCACCGCCCAGAGGTCCGCCGTGTCCCGGGCCACGACGAGGTGGTGGGCGATGTCGTACGCGGCCGAGCCGTTCTGGTGAAGCAGCTCGGCGGCGCGGGTGTGCAGCTGCGACAGCCGGTCCGCCGCCATGGCGTCCCGCACGACCGAGGCGGCCTGCTCGTCACGGAAGCGGCCGTCACTCAGGAGTCCGCACTGTCCCAGGTCCGCGACGGCCTGCTCGACGCTCCTGAGGTGAATGCCGAGAAGGCGGCCGAGCAGCCCGGGGTCGGCATGGGATCCCAGGACGGCGATGCCCTGGGCGATCTCCAGCGGTTCGGGGCCGCACCGGTGCAGGCAGTCGATCACGGCCTGTGCGTAGTTCTCGCCTCGTACGAGCGGCTGGAACGGGTCTCCCGCCTCGGTGGCGGCGAGGCGGTCCTCGACCAGTGCCCGGAGCAGGAGCGGACTGCCGCCGGTGATGTCATGCAGTTCCGGGGCGAGGCGCGCGGCCGTCGAGGGCGTGAAGTGTTCGCTCAGGAGCCCCACAGTCCCGATCGGCGACAGCAACTTCAGACGCAGCCAGGTGCAGTGCGGCAGGTGCGCGAGTTCCGCGTGGAAACTGCGCTTGCTCGATTCGAGCCTGGCGGGTTCGGTCAGTACGACCAGCATCCGGACGTGGCGAATGCGGCGGGTCAGATAGAGCAGAAACCGAAGAGAGGCCTGATCGCCGTCATGGACATCATCAACCGCGATCACCACCAGGTTTTCCTTGGCCAAGTCGAGGAGGGCGGCGCTCAGTTGAGGCATGGCCAACATCTGGTCATGCACCGATGACTCGGCTCCGGACACTCCGTCGATCAGCCGTGCCACTTCGGCGTGCGCCGCGGAGGTCAGCGGTGCACTCGCGAAGATCCTCCCGAGGAGACCGAAAGGCCGTGAGCGCTCGGCGCGGACTCCCGCCGTGTCCAACAGGAGCGCGCCCTCCGCCAGTGCTTGATCGGCGCAATTCATCAAAAGCGCCGTTTTCCCGCTGGCGACCGCCCCGCTGAGCAGTGCGACCTGCCCTCGCCCTTCTCTTGCGCTTTCCAGGAGCTCTCTCAGCAGCGTCCGCTGATTTTCTCGCTCGACATAGTGAGCCTCCAACAACATATCTCTCCCCCGAGCCGCCGGGACTTTCGCAATCAAATGGAAAGTCCAGCGGTGAATATTATGTCAATGAATGCGAACCACAAACGCACTGTTGCGTGCCGGTTGAGCGGACGGTGAGTGCTAGAGCAGACAGCCGGAAACGATTCTGCCGACCCGCTCCTGGTGGTCAGTCAGGAAGAAGTGGCCGCCTGTGAAAGTGTGCAGTTCGAAGTCGCCGTTGGTGTGTTGCCGCCACGCCTCGGCCTCCTCCGCGCTCGTCCGTACGTCGGTGTCGCCGGTGAGCACGGTGATCGGCGCGCGCACGGTGGCGCCCGGTTCGACCCGGTACGTTTCCACCGCCGTGTAGTCGCCCCGGATGGCCGGCATCGCCATCCGGAGGAACTCCTCGTCGGCCAGGATACGTGCATCAGTGCCGCTGAGCAGGCGCATCTCGGCGATGATGCCGTCGTCGTCACGCTGGTGCACCGTCTCGTCACGGTGCGCGGAGGGTGCACGCCGACCCGAGGCGACGATCCTCCGCGGGGTGAACTCCGGGTCCCGCTCCAGCCGTCGCGCCACCTCGAAGGCAAGCGTCGCCCCCATGCTGTGGCCGAAAAGCACCGTGGGCAGATCGAGCCACGGCTGAAGAGCTGTCGCAATCTCGTCGGCGAGAGCTCCCAAATCCGTGATACAGGGCTCGGACCGGCGATCCTGACGTCCCGGGTATTGCACCGCAAGGACGTCCGTATCGGGGGCTATCGCCCTGGTCATAGGAAAGTAAAAGGAGGCTGAACCACCCGCGTGAGGCAGGCAGATGAGGCGAGTTCCGGCCTGTGGGGATGGCCGGAACCGTATCAGCCAGGGCGTGTTGGTCAAGGGTTCAATCATTGGCTGCCGTTCCGCCTTCAATTCAGTGCTCGATGCGACGTACCCGCCGGTGGCAGCAATAGTAGACAGCTTGATCAAAGTAGGGGGTACCCCTATTTAGGGGCTGCGCGGCCGCGACGAGGGGTTGAGCCGCCCGGCAATGGGGTTGACATACGGGCCCTGGGGCGCAAAGGCCGAGTTCCACGAGGGGTACGCCGTCTCGGGCGACGCCGAGTGATTGCCAACGTGATTTACGCCATGCCCATCCCCCGGGCCCGCAAACCTCAAATGAACCTCAGACAGTAGGGGTTCGGGGTGCCAACGGCCTTCCCATGGCAGCCAGAACGATGCCCGGGACAGCAACCCGCGGGCGGCCCCAGCAGTGACCGGTGTGCCCAACGCGGGACAGCATCGGCGTGTTACCCGACGTGTGCACCCCCGGCCGTGCGGCTCAGGGTTGAGCCAGTCCCTGCTGATAGGCGTAGCGCACGGCATCGGCCCGATTGCGCGCGTTGATCTTGGCGAACGCGTTGTTGATGTGCGTCTTGACCGTCGTCTCCTCGATGAAGAGTGACGAGGCGATCTCCCCATTGCTCAGGCCCTGGGCGATCAGCTTGAGCACATCGACTTCCCGGCCGGTCAGGCCGTCGGGGTTGACCCGGCGCCGGGCCGGGGCCACGGCGGGCGGCGGCTGTTGGGCCTGGTCCGTGGCGGCTGCGGGGGCTGCGGGGGCTGCGGGCACACTGAGCGCCGCAGCCAGCCGGCGGGTCACCGCCGGGTCGAAGGTGGACTGGCCATGGGCGGAGCTACGAATGGCCACCGCGATCTGCTCCTGATTGGCGTCCTTCGTCAGATAGCCGCACGCCCCGGCGTTCAGCGCGGCGACCAGGGACTCGTCGTCAGCGAAGGTCGACAGCACCAGCACGGCCACGTCCGGGTGTTCGGAGAGAATCTTCCTGGTGGCCTCCGCACCGCCCATTCCCGGCATGCGCAGATCCATGAGCACCACCTGGGGTGAAGTCACGCCGACCAGGCGAACCGCCGCCGCGCCGTCGGCTGCGTCTCCCACCACCTCGATGTCGTCCATCAGATCGAGCAACGACACCAGACCTTCACGAACGATCTGCTGATCATCCACGACCAGTACGCGAATCCGCGCCGATCCGGGCTCAGCATCCACGCCGGCAACCCCCCACACACCTCTGCGATCCGAGCGCGATCGCCCAACCAGGCGTTCCCCGCTCTCCTTTGGCGACCCAACCTACCCGCAACCCGCAGAGGGGCTCGGCACCGTGTGTGACCGCGGGGAGCGTCACCGACCGGGCCGCAACGCACACAGCCGAGGATCTCCGCCCGGATCTCCACCACAGGGTGGGCCCGCCGAAGGGTTCTCGTTCCTACCCTCTGGGCATTCCCCGGAAGGAACGCACATGAGCCTGGCCCTGGACCTCGATACGGTCATGACCATTCTGTTGATTCGCTTCGCCCTGATCGTCGCCGCCGTCTCCGTACTTGTGATCATCGCCTTCACGATTCTGATCGTCCTCAAGCGCGGCGGCCAACTCACCGCCGTCAGAAGGCGCGTGGAGACCGTCGTGCGGAATCAGCTACGCGCCCAGCGGGCCGCGGGCCCGCCCACCGACCGTCCGGCCCCCGGGCGCCGAGGCGTTCTCTCGGCCCTGGACCGCATCACCAAGGGCGGTGGCCGCACATGAGTCGGACGATCCAGACAGCACAGACGGTCATGGCCGGTCAAACAGGGGGTGAGAAGGCGGGAGACATCCTCTTCGATGTGCTGCTGGACCGTCTGTGGAAAATGGGCATCGTGGTGGCAGCAGCTATTCTCGTGCTGACGGCCATGATCATCATCTATCGGAGAACGGGCACCAAATAGGCTTGCCCGCATCACTCACGGCCACCGCACGACAATCGTTGGAGCAAGGTGAACAAGGCACACGCACGCGGTAGTTGGCGCATCGTGGACCGGCTCGCACCTGCCTGGCTGGTGGTGCAGTTCCTCGGCACGGCCGTGCTCGTCGTGGCCATGGTGACGGCCAGGGAGGACACGCTCTGGATCTGGGGTGTGTACGCCGCGAGCCTTCTGTGCTGGACCCTGTTCATGGTCCTGCATCCCGTCCGGCCCGAGGCCGCCAGTTCCATGCTGGCGTTGAGCGCGCTGCTGCCCGCCCTGGTCGTGGGGTTCTCCGACGACTCGACCGCTGTGATCATGCTGGGCGTACTGCTCGGCAGATTCACCTCGATGATCACCTCCTCCGCGCGCATGCTGACGGTCGTGACATGCGCGTGCCTGGTGGCCATCTGGATCAGTTGCGCACTGGCCGGGCAGCCGCTCACCGACGTACTCGGCTACACGATGCTCGCTCTTGTGCTGACGCTGTTCGGCCTCAACCGGCGCCAGTACGAGGGTCGAGCCAAGCAGGCCGAGCAACTGCTGGCACAGAACCAGCTCATCCAGCAGGAGCAGGCGCGGGCCGCGGCGTTGGGTGAACGCAGCAGGATCGCAAGGGAGATGCACGATGTGCTCGCGCACTCGCTGGGCGCGCTGAGCGTCCAGCTCAAGGTCGCCACCGCGCTGATCGAGAAGGGCGACGCAGCCGGTGCCCTGACCCGGGTGCGCCGGTCCAACCGGCTCGCGGACGAGGGCCTGATAGAAGCCCGCAACGCGGTGGCCGCCCTGCGTGGAGATGTGCCTTCGCTCCCCGAAGCGCTGAAGAGCCTCACTGTGCAGCACCGCTCCAACCATCCCAGCGAGGTCCACATGGACATCCTGGGCGAGCTTCGGCCGATCTCGCCCGCGGCCACGGTCTCGCTGGTGCAGACGGCGCGCGAGGCATTGACCAACGCCGCCAAGCACGCCCCCGGGGAGACCGTCGGAGTGACGGTGGAGTACCGCGCGGACGCGCTGCGGCTCACCGTGGAGAACGCCACCCCGACCTCGAGTCTCCCCGACCCGGACCATGCGCCCGGGTACGGCCTCACAGGCATGCGGGAGCGCCTGGCGCTCGTCGGCGGCTCCCTCGTCGCGAACCGCCTGGACGGCGACACGCGTTGGGCCGTGACCGCCGAAGTACCCGAGTGACGCGGTGACCGGGACTCGTCGCATCTCGTCGCCGCACGTTCCAAGCCGCGGGTCACGGTCATGAGGCCTCGCCTCCCGCGGGTGCGCCTGCCCATGCGGCCAGTGCGGCGGTCCGCTCTGAACTGCGGATGTCGGCATCGGTGGCGCGGGTGGACCAGGCGATGTGCCCGTCGGGGCGGACGAGCACTTCGGTCACGCCGTGCAGGTCCGCGTGTTCGTCGTGCTTCGTGACGGCATGAGCAGTGACCCTTGAGCGCCATCCGGGCGCGAGGGCCTGCGGCAGATTCGCGTCCCCGGCGAGGTCGAGGAGGACGAAGCGGCCCTGGGGCAGCAGTTCATAGACGCGTATCGCCTCCGAACCGACGGCGGTCAGACCTATGTCGGGCACCCGCCGTCCCACCAGCGGGTCAGGGTCGGCGGTCACGGGCGGGTAGGACATGCTCAGCGCGGAGACCCGTCCCGCGAGCAGCCGGTTGACGTCCTCGAAGGACAGGAGTTCATTGAGGAGCCTGCACAGGGCGACGGCGGGCACCTGGTATTGCGGTACGAGGGTCAACTCGGCGAGCAGGGTCTGGACTTCGGTGTTCTCGGTGACCGCCTGCCCGACGGGGCGGCGTTCGGCGTCGTATGTGTCAAGGAGCCCGGGCGGAGCCCAGCCGTTGACGGTGGCGGCCAGCTTCCAGCCCAGATTCATGGCGTCCTGGAGGCCTGTGTTCAGCCCCTGACCGGCCGCGGGGAAGTGAATGTGGGCGGCGTCCCCGGCGAGCAGGATGCGGCCGGACCGATAGGCGGCGGCAAGGCGGGTGGCATTGCCGAAGCGCGAAAGCCAACGCGGCCGCGCGACCCCGCAGTCGGAGCCGCAGATCCGCGTCAGCGAGGTACGGAACTCCTCCAAGGACACCGGCTGCCCGGCCGGGATCCGCATCCGTTCCGGATCGATGCAGACGAACCGGGTGAGCCCGCCCTCCAGCGGGACGACCAGCACGCCACGGGCCCGTGCGGCAGCAAGGACGGCAGGATCTGCGTCGACGTCCGCGAAGTCCCCGAGCATGCCGGTCAGTGTCTCGTCGGTGCCCGGGAAGCCGATGCCGGCGGCCTGCCGCACCAGGCTGCGCCCGCCGTCGCAGCCGACCGCGTACTGCGCCCGTACGGTGTCGACGGCCCCGCCGGGCCCGCGCACCTCCGCCTCGACGCCAGTGGCGTCCTGGCGCAGACCGGTGACCTCGTATCCGCGGCTGATGCGGACGTCCAGCTCGCCCGCCCGCTCCTCCAGCAGCGCCTCGGTGCGGGCCTGGGCCAGGAAGAGGGTATAGCCGTGGCGGGAGTCGAGCGCGGCGAAGTCCAGCCGGGTGTCCAGGCCGGCGAAGTGCCAGCCCGGCACCGGCTTTCCGCAAGCGAGGAAGCGGGGCGCGAGACCCCTCATATCCATCAGTTCCACACTGCGCGGGTGCAGGGTCAGCGCCCGTGAATCACGCTGCGGCTCGGTGCGCCGCTCCACGATCCGGGTCCGTACGCCCGCCAGCGCCAGCTCGCAGGCGAGCATCAGCCCGGTCGGGCCCGCACCCACGACAAGCACGTCGGTGTCCATCAGAATGACCTCCACCATTTAGTGAACAGCGTTCACGTGAACGGTGTTCACTATAATGGCGCCCATGAGCAACCCGTCAACCCCCGCACGTGGGCGCCCCGCACGGCTGGACCAGGCGCGCACCGTCGAGACAGCCCTGGACCTGCTGGACAAGGCCGGGCTCGACGCGCTGACCATGCGGCGTCTGGCTGATGCGATGGGCGTCCAAGCCGGCGCGCTGTACCGCTACTTCGCCACCAAGCAGGACCTGCTGACCGCGATGGCGGAGCGGATGCTCTCCGACGTGAGCGCGCCCAGGGGTCCCGTTGGCGGAGACTGGAGCGAGCGGCTGGCCGGCCTGGCCGCAGCGATGCGTACAGCGCTGCTCGCCCACCGCGACGGTGCCCGCGTCTTCGCCGGCACGCACTCGACCGGGGCGCACACCCTGCACTTCGCCGACACCGCGATCGGCGTCCTGCGTGAGGCCGGCTTCGACGATGCGGACGCGGCGCGCGCCCTGATGGCGGTGGCCAATTTCACCGTCGGCCACACCCTGGAAGAGCAAGCCGCTCTGGAGCCGGACGCAGAGGCCCCCGCAGACCCGGGTCGCCTGCGCGACGCCGTGGCGGCCGGGTCGTACGCGCACCTCACGGCGACCCTGCCCGTGCTCACCAGCACGGACTTCACCGCCCACTTCGAGTTCGGTCTGCGCCTGCTCATTGAGGGGCTGCACGCCCTGCGACACCAGCGCTGACCTCCGCGAAGGCCGGCTCGCGGCCCCACAGGTCGGAGATCCGGCCGCACGTCGGTCGCGCCGAACTCGCAGCCCAGGCCGGTGCGGTCCTCGTGGCGGCCCATGAGGATGATCCGCTCGGCGCCGAGCTGCTTGGCGGACAGCAATGCCATCAGCCCGACCGCGCCGTCACCGATCACTGTCACCGTCATGCGCGGGTTCACCTGCGCCATTTTCGCGGCGTGGTACCCCGTGCCGAACACGTCGGACAGGGGCAGCAATGGAAGCCGCCAAGTACCCCGAGGGCCCCCGGCTGGCCCCCCTCGTCGGCGAACTGTCGGTGCAGGAGCCGCACTTCCGCCAGTGGTGGGCCCCCACCACGATCTTGGTTTGCGTAGAGAGAAGCCCGCTCCCGCCGGCCGTCTCAGCGGCCGCTGCCGGCACTGGCCTAGAGTGCGGGTGTGCCGTCGTACAGCATTGGGCAGGCAGCAGGGCTGCTGGGTGTGAGTTCGGAGACCGTTCGCCGGTGGGCGGACGGCGGCCGGCTGCGCATGGACCGGGACGGCTCGGGGAACCGCGTGATCGACGGGGTGGGTCTGGCGGCGTTCGCGAAGGAGCGGGCCGCGGGTATGCATCCGGTATCGGACGCTGTATCCACCTCCGCGCGCAACTCGTTCGCTGGGATCGTGACTGCCGTACGCCTCGACGATGTGGCCGCCCAGGTGGAGATCCAGTCCGGTCCGCACCGGCTGGTCTCACTCGTCACCCGGGAGTCCGTCGAGGAACTCGGCATCGACGTCGGAGTCACCGTCACGGCGAGGGTGAAGTCGACGAACGTCCACATCGACCTCGCGTGACCAGCGAGACGTGTCAGCAGCGCGGCACGCAGGTCGAGCTTGTGGTCGAGGCGGGACAGGTCCCGTCCGGTGAGGGCTTCGATGCGCTGGATGCGGTAGTGGACGGTGTTCACGTGCAGATGCAGGGCCTCGGCGGTCCGGGCCCAGGAGCAGTTGTGCGCGAGGAAGACCTCGAGCGTCTCCAGCAGCATGCTGTGCGACGCCCGTCCGCCGTCCAGCAGCGGGCCCAGGGTTCTGCTGCTGTACGCCGCTCTCACGTCGTACCGCCCCGCCTGCCACCGCTGCCTGCTGCGGAAAACCGCAGGTCAACCGATTTCGAGGGCCAACGCGGCCATCACCCAACCTTCACCCGTCGAATGTGCGGAAACAGGTTAAGGGAACCCACGAGACCGAAAAACCGCAGGTCAGGAGCCTTCCTTTACCGGCTCAAGGATCGCGACGCACTCCACGTGATGCGTCATCGGGAACAGGTCGAACGCCCGCAGCGTCCGCGGCTTGTAGCCGTTGTCGCGGAAGTACGCCAGGTCCCGCGCCAGCGCCGCCGGGTCGCATGCCACATACGCGATGCGCCGCGCGCCCAGGCCCGCCAGCTGCTTCACCGTCTGCTTGCCCGCTCCCGCGCGCGGCGGGTCGAGCACGATCAGGTCCACCTCGGTGATCTGCGTGCGCGGCAGCACCTGTTCGACCTTGCCGTGTTCGATGCGTACGCGCTCGAAGCCCTGCAGGTTGTGGCGCGCGTCCTCGACGGCGCGCTTGCCCGACTCGATGCCGAGCACCGCGCCCTTCTCGCCCACCCGGTCGGCGATGGCGCCCGCGAACAGGCCGACCCCGCAGTACAGATCGAGTGCCATGTCGCCCTTGCGCGGCAGCAGGCCCTGCATCACGGCCTTCACCAGGGTGTCGGCGGCCTGGGGATGCACCTGCCAGAAGCCGCCGTTGCCGACGCGGTACGTACGGTCGTCGGCGCGCTCCCGGACGAAGGCGCGGCCGTGCACCCGGTGCACGCCGCCGTCGCGCTCGTCGACGCGCAGCACCGAGACCGGCTTGTCCAGTTCGACCAGTGGCAGTCGGCCGCCGGGTCGCGGGGTGAGGATGACCTGCCGGTCGCTGGATCCCGTCGCGGCGATCGCCTCGACCGTGGCCATCTGGGCCCAGTCCTGCTTCTCGATGCCGAGCTCGGTGACCCCCGGGGCGGCGATCATGCAGTGGTCGATCGGCTGGACATCGTGTGAGCGGTGCTTGCGCAGCCCCGCGCGGCCCTCCGTGTCGATCGCGTACTGCACGCGCGTGCGCCAGGCCGGCACCTCGCCCTTCGGCAGCTTGTCGCCCTCCGCGGGCATGACCGTGCCGTCCCAGCCGGCCTCCTCGGGCGTGAGGCCCGCAAGTCGCTGCAGCTGCTCGGCGATCACCTCGCCCTTGAGCCGGCGCTGGGCGCCGGGCTTGGCGTGCTGCCAGTCGCAGCCGCCGCAGTTGCCGGGGCCGGAGTACGGGCACGGGGCCTCGATGCGGTCCTTCGACGCCTCGATGATCCGCACGGCGTCGGCGCGCAGGAAGCGGGAGTCCTCCTCGCCCTCGGTGATACGGGCGACGACCTTCTCACCGGGCAGCGTGTGCCGTACGAACAGCACCCGCCCCTCCTCGGTGCGGGCGATGCAGTGGCCGCCGTGTGCGACGGGCCCGACCTCGACCTCGTACTCCTCCCCGACCAGCGAAGACTCAGGTGCGTTCTGCATGGCGGGGTGACTCCAGAGGATCAAAGGAAAACGGCCGGACAACAACCCACCACTCTACGTGGGTGTCGACCGGCCGCCTGCCATGAACGTTCGAGCGGAAGCCTCAGCTCCTGCGCGTGGGCTCGAAGACTCGAAGACCCGCAGACTCGAGCCTCAGCTCTTGCCGGTGGGCTCCTTGGGCCGCTGGTCCACGGGCCCGCGCCGCACCGAACCGGGCGCGTTCCACTCCTGGCGCTTCCTCGCCCGCTGCTTCGCGGCCTCCGAGGACTCCAGCTGGTACGGCACCGAGGTCACCATCACTCCGGGCGTGAACAGCAGCCGGCCCTTGAGGCGCAGCGCGCTCTGGTTGTGCAGCAGATGCTCGTACCAGTGCCCCACCACGTACTCGGGAATGATGACGCTGACCACGTCCCGCGGGCTCTCGCGCCGCAGCCCCTTGACGTACTCGATGACAGGCCGGGTGATCTCTCGGTACGGAGAGTCGAGGATCTTCAGCGGCACATTGATGCCGCGCCGCTCCCACTCGTCCTTGAGCGCCTTGGTCTCGGCCGGGTCGACGCTGATGCTGAGCGCTTCGAGCTTGTCGGAGCGCATCAGCTTGGCGTACGCGAGGGCGCGCAGGGTCGGCTTGTGGATCTTGGAGACCAGGACGATGGAGTGCACGCGCGACGGGCGCACATAGTCGTCGGGACGCTCCTCCGCCGCGGCGATCTCCTCCGACACCCGGTCGTAGTGCTTACGGATCGCGGTCATCGTCCCGTAGAAGATCACCATGCCCAGCAGCGCCACCCAGGCGCCGTGCGTGAACTTGGTGGCGAGCACGACGACCAGCACCAGGCCCGTGAAGAAGGCGCCGAAGGTGTTGATCGCGCGGGAGCGGATCATATGGCGGCGCTTGGCCGGTTCCTTCTCGGTCTTCAGATGGCGGTTCCAGTGCCGCACCATGCCGGTCTGGCTGAGCGTGAAGGAGACGAAGACGCCGACGATGTAGAGCTGGATGAGCTTGGTCGAGTCGGCGCCGTACAGCCAGATCAGGAGTACTGCAGCGCCCGACAGCAGCACGATGCCGTTGGAGAAAGCGAGCCGGTCGCCGCGGGTGTGCAGCTGGCGCGGCAGATAGCGGTCCTGGGCGAGGATCGAGCCGAGCAGCGGGAAGCCGTTGTACGCGGTGTTGGCGGCCAGGAACAGGACCAGCGCGGTCGCTGCGGCGAGCACCACGAAGAAGAACGTTCCGTCACCGAAGACGGCGGCGGCGACCTGCGAGATCACCGGGTTCTGGACATAGCTTTCGCCGACCGGGCTGCCGTTGTTCAGCAGGTCCTGCGCGGGCTGCTCGGCCATCTTCACATCGGTGGCCATGGCCAGGCCGATGATGCCGCAGAACATGGTGACGGCGAGACCGCCCATCAGGGCCAGCGTGGTCGCGGCGTTCTTGCTCTTCGGCTTACGGAAGGCGGGCACGCCGTTGCTGATCGCCTCGACGCCGGTGAGCGCGGCACAGCCGGACGAGAAGGCCCGCAGCAGCAGGAAGACGAGGGCGAAGCCGGCCAGTCCCTGGTGCTCGGCCTTGATCTCGAAACCGGCGGTGGGGGCCTTCATGGTCTCGTCGAGCACCAGGCCCTTGAAGGCGCCCCAGGCGATCATGACGAAGACGCCGGCGACGAAGACGTACGTCGGGATGGCGAAGAGCTTGCCCGACTCCTTCACGCCGCGCAGGTTCATCAGCGTCAGCAGGACGATTGTCCCGATGGCGCAGAGGACCTTGTGCTCGACGACGAAGGGGATCGCGGAGCCGAGGTTCTCCACTCCGGAGGCGATCGAGACCGCGACCGTGAGGACGTAGTCCACCAGCAGGGCGCTGGCGACGGTGAGGCCGGCCTTGGGCCCGAGGTTGGTGTTGGCGACCTCGTAGTCGCCGCCGCCGCTCGGGTAGGCACGCACGTTCTGACGGTAGGAGGCGACGACGGTGAACATCAGCACCACGACGGCGAGCGCGATCCAGGGGCTGAAGCGGTAGGCCGACACGCCCGCGATGGAGAGCACCAGGAGGACTTCGCCTGGTGCATACGCCACCGAGGACAGCGGGTCGGAGGCGAAGACGGGAAGCGCGATGCGCTTGGGGAGGAGCGTTTCTCCCAGTCGGTCGCTTCGCAGCGCCCGCCCGATCAGGATCCGTTTGGGCACGTCGGTCAGTTTGGGCACGCAGAGGATCGTAAGCGTTCCGTATGAACACCGCCCACCCACCACCCCCCTACCGCTGCGGAATCTCCCGCTCCCCCGCGCAGGGGGTCCCTGGGCGGACCGCGCGTGTGTAGCTTGGGCCACGGTCTGAGACCCTGACCCTGTTAAACCTGAGCAAAAAACCATTGACAGCCGGAAGGACGGTCGTGCACATCGTCATCATGGGATGCGGGCGAGTGGGAGCCGCTCTCGCGCAGACCCTGGAGCAGCAGGGGCACACGGTCGCCGTCGTCGACCAGGACCCCACGGCCTTCCGCCGCTTGGGCTCCGGGTTCGGCGGCCGCCGCGTCACCGGAGTCGGTTTCGACCAGGACACCCTGCGCGAAGCGGGGATCGAGGACGCCGGCGCCTTCGCCGCTGTCAGCAGCGGCGACAACTCCAACATCATCGCCGCGAGGGTGGCGCGCGAGATGTTCGGCATCGAGAACGTCGCGGCCCGTATCTACGACCCGCGGCGCGCCGAGGTCTACCAGCGTCTGGGCATTCCGACCGTCGCCACGGTCCGCTGGACCGCCGACCAGATGCTGCGGCGGCTGCTGCCGTCCGGCGCGGAGCCGCTGTGGCGCGACCCCAGCGGCGGTGTGCAGCTCGCCGAGGTGCACACCTCGGCCTCCTGGATAGGCCACAAGGTCAGCACCCTGCAGGAGGAGACCGGCGTGCGCGTCGCCTTCCTCACCCGGCTGGGCGAGGCGATTCTGCCGACGTCACAGACCGTGCTGCAGGAAGGCGATCTCGTCCACGTGATGATGCGTACGGACGAGGTCGAGAAGGTCGAGGCGGCCTTCGCCGAGGGCCCTGAGGAGGGCGGTCACTGATGCGGGTCGCTATTGCGGGCGCCGGCGCGGTGGGCCGTTCCATCGCGGGCGAGCTGCTGGAGAACGGTCACGAGGTCCTTCTGATCGACAAGGCGCCGACCGCCATCTCGGTGGAGCGGGTGCCGCAGGCGGAGTGGCTGCTGGCCGACGCCTGCGAGATCACCTCGCTCGACGAGGCGGCGTTGCAGCGCTGCAACGTCGTGATCGCGGCGACCGGTGACGACAAGGTCAATCTGGTCGTCTCGCTGCTGGCGAAGACCGAGTACGGGGTGCCGCGGGTGGTCGCCCGGGTCAACAACCCCAAGAACGAGTGGCTGTTCAACGAGTCCTGGGGCGTCGATGTCGCGGTCTCCACGCCGCGTCTGATGTCGGCTCTGGTCGAGGAGGCGGTGAGCGTCGGCGACCTCGTACGGCTGCTGCGCTTCAGCCACGGCGACGCCAACCTGGTCGAGCTCACGCTGCCCCCGGAGTCGGCCCTGGCCGGCACCCAGGTCAGCGATGTGGCCTGGCCCGAGGACACCTCGCTGGTCACGATCATCCGCGGCTCGCGGGTGCTGACGCCGGGCTCCGAGGAGACTCTGGAGGCCGGCGACGAGCTGCTGTTCGTGGCCGCGCAGGCGCGCGAGGAGCAGCTGGAGGACCTGCTCTCGGTACGCCGGGAGGACGCTTCGAGCTGAGTCTCGCAGGCAGTACGCGGATGGGGCGCCCGGAATGATTCCGGGCGCCCCATCCGCGTATGAGCGAGAAAGCCGCGAGAAGAGCTAGCGCTTGCGGTGCCTGGCGGGACCGTCGGTGATGCGCGGGGAATCGGCGCCGTCCGCGAGGCGCTGCGCCGCATCGTCGACCAGGGGCTTCATCGGCTCGCCGAACTGCTCCGCGGTGTCCCGGCGCTCTTTCCCGGCGCGCTCCTCCGCCTCCATCTCCGCGAAAACGTCGATCGGCGGCGGCGCCTTGGCCAGGAAGACCCAGGTCAGGTACACCGCGAGCAGGAATGGCGGGATCTTCAGCGCCACCAGAACCCAGCCGAGCTGAGCGGTGTCGGCCCACCAGTAGAGCGGGAAGAGGATCGCGCACTTGGCGAGCAGGATCAGGCCCCAGGCCCAGCTGGCCTTGGCGTACGCCTTCTTGCGGCCGGGGTTACGGGTCCGCCAGGAGAGGTTCTCCTTGAAGACCGGGCCGAGGATCAGGCCGATCAGCGGGACGCCCGCGATCGTCGTCGCGATGTACGCCACCGCCAGGCCGAGCGTGTAGATCATGCCCGGCAGATAGAAGTCCTTCGCATTGCCGGTCATCATCGCGAAGACGACACCGAAGGCCACTCCGAAGACCCCGCTGAAGGCGTGCTTGAGGGTGTCCCTGCGGATCAGCCGGACCGCGACGAGCAGCAGGGAGACCGCCAGGGCCGCGATGGCCGAGATGTGGAGATCCTTGTTGACCGTGAAGATCGTGACGAAGAGCAGCCCGGGGAGGACCGTCTCCACCATGCCGCGTACTCCGCCGAAGGCCTCGAAGAGTGCGGCCTCCGTGACGGCTTTCGCGTCGCTGTCCTGCTGGTCGTTCGTCGTGGTGGTGGTCGGCTTGTCGAAAGACGTCACCGGCTACTCCTGTCCGAGCGGTCGGAGTTCGTATTTGGGGTTGAACAGCACCCGGCGGCCGTGGTTCATGGAGATCCGGCCCGAGGCGATGAGCTTCCGGCCCGGCTCTATGCCCGCTATGGAACGGCGGCCGAGCCAGACGACGTCCAGCGGGGCCGTGCCGTCGAAGAGCTCCGCCTCCAGCGCGGGCACTCCGGCCCGCGGACGCAGGGTGACCGTGCGCAAGGTACCAGTCACCCGGACTATCTGGCGGTCGTTGCATTCGGCGATGCGGGTACACCCCGATGCCTGCGCGTCCTCCTGCAGCTCCTCCGACTCGAGGTCCTCCTGGGAGGTGGACAGCCGGTCGAGCATGCGGCGGAACCGGCCGGCGGGCTTCGCCGGCCTCTCGGCCTTCTCGGAACGGGGTACAGCACTCATACAGAAAGCCTACCGGCCACGGCCTGTGTGCCGGATCAAGGCTCGAAGCGGTATCCCATGCCCGGCTCGGTGACGAAGTGCTTGGGGTGCGAGGGATCGGCTTCGAGCTTGCGGCGCAGCTGGGCCATGTAGACCCGCAGATAGTTGGTCTCCGTGCCGTATGAGGGGCCCCAGACCTCCTGGAGCAACTGCTTCTGGCTGACCAGTCGGCCCGTGTTGCGTACAAGGACTTCCAGCAGATGCCACTCGGTCGGGGTCAGCCGGACATCGCGACCGTCCCGGTGCACCTTCTTCGCCGCGAGGTCGACGGTGAAGCCCTCCGTCTCGACGATCACGAGATCGTCGTCCCCGCCCCCGACCGGCTCGGCCCGGCGGACCGCGGCGCGCAGCCGGGCCAGCAGCTCGTCCATGCCGAAGGGCTTGGTGACGTAGTCGTCGGCGCCGGCGTCCAGTGCCTCGACCTTCTCGTCGGAGGTGTGGCGGGCGGAGAGCACCAGGATCGGGACGCGGGTCCAGCCGCGCAGGCCCTTGATCACCTCGACGCCGTCCATGTCGGGAAGACCGAGGTCGAGGACCACGACGTCGGGGTGACGGGCCGCGGCGAGCTGGAGCGCGGTCGCACCGTCGGGGGCCGCGTCCACCTCGTACTTGCGCGCCTTCAGATTGATCACGAGGGCACGTACGATCTGCGGCTCGTCGTCGACCACGAGCACCCGGGTCATTTTTGCCGGCCTGCCTTTCTGCGGTGTTGTGGCTGCGCTGCCGTGTGTCGCTGCGCTGCCGTCTCTTTCTGCGCTGTCGTCTGTCGCTGCGCTCCCGTCGCGGTCATGAGGTGACCTGGGCGGGAAGGTCGGAGCTGACCGGAGGGATCCCGGGCGCCGCCCTGAGGGTGAGGACCATGGTCATGCCACCGCCGGGGGTGTCCTCGGCGATGAGCGTGCCGCCCATGGCATCGACGAAGCCGCGCGCGACCGCGAGGCCGAGGCCCACTCCGGCGCCGCGTGGAGCGTCACCGTAACGCTGGAACGGCTCGAAAATCCGGTCCTTCGCGTCATCGGGAACGCCGGGGCCTCGGTCCGCGACCCGCACCTCGACACGGTCGCCGAGCGCGCTCGCGGAAACGGTGACAGGTGTGGCGTCAGGGCTGTACTTGACGGCGTTCTCGACGATGTTGGCGACGGACCGCTCCAGCAGTCCCCGGTCGACGGCCACCATCGGCAGCGTCTCCGGAATGTCCAGCTCGACGCTCTCCACGGGCACTCCGACGAGCGCCATCGGGACGACCTCGTCGAGGTCGGTCACCCGGATCAGCGGGGCGACGGTGCCGGTCTGCAGCCGGGACATGTCGAGGAGGTTGCCGACCAGATGGTCGAGCCGGTCGGCGCCGTCCTCGATGGCTTCGAGCAGTTCCGCCTCGTCCTCGTCGGACCAGGCGACGTCGTCGGACCTGAGCGAGGAGACGGCGGCCTTGATGGCAGCCAGCGGGGTCCGCAGATCGTGGCTGACGGCGGCGAGCAGCGCCGTGCGGATGCGGTTGCCCTCGGCCAGCCGACGGGCCTCCTCCGCCTGGCCCACCAGCCGCTGCCGGTCCAGTACGACCGCGGCCTGAGCCGCGAAGGCCGCCAGCACCCGGCGGTCCTCGGCGGGCAGTACACGGCCGGAGAGGGCCAGTGCCATATGGTCGCCGACCGGCATGTCCACGTCCGCGTCCTCGGGACGTACGACGGAACTGGGGCCGACGCTGCCCGCGCAGGTCCAGGGGGCGACGTCGCTCTCCCGCTCCAGCAGTGCCACGGACTCCATGGCGAAGGTCTCGCGGACCCGCTCCAGCAGGGCGTCCAGCGTGGTCTCCCCGCGCAGCACGCTGCCTGCCAGGAAGGAGAGGATCTCCGACTCGGCTCGCAGCCTGGCGGCCTGGTGGGTGCGGCGGGCGGCCAGATCCACGACGGACGCGACCGCGACGGCCACCGCGAAGAAGATCACGATGGCGACGATGTTCCTCGGGTCGCTGATCGTCAGGGTGTGGGTGGGCGGGGTGAAGTAGTAGTTCAGCAGCAGTGAGCCGACGGCGGCCGAGGTCAGCGCCGGCAGCAGTCCGCCGAGCAGCGCCGACACCACGGTCAGGAAGAGGAAGACCAGGACGTCGTTGGCGAGTCCCAGACTGTCGTTGAGGCCGGCCAGTACCAGCGAGAGCAGGACAGGGCCGACGACGCCGACCAGCCAGCCGGCGATGATCCGGGAGCGGCCGAGGCGTGCGCCGCGGGCCACGGGCAGTCCACGACCCTTGCCGGCCTCGCCGTGAGTGACGATGTGTACGTCGAGGTCGGGGCCGGAGTCGCGGGCGACGGTCGCGCCGACGCCGGGGCCGAAGATGTACTGCCAGGTCTTGCGGCGACTGGAGCCGAGCACGATCTGGGTGGCGTTGACTCCGCGCGCGAACTCCAGCAGCGAGGACGGGACGTCGTCGCCGATGACGTGGTGGAAGGTGCCGCCGAGATCCTCGACGAGGGTCCGCTGGACGGCCAGCTCCTTGGGCGAGGCGGAGGTCAGTCCGTCGCTGCGGGCGATGTAGACGGCGAGGATCTCGCTGCCGGAGCCCTTGGCGGCCATCCGGGACGCGCGGCGGATGAGGGTGCGGCCCTCGGGGCCGCCGGTGAGGCCGACGACGATGCGCTCGCGGGCCTGCCAGGTGGAGCGTATGTCGTGCTCACCGCGGTACTGCTGGAGGTATTCGTCGACCCGGTCGGCGACCCAGAGCAGGGCGAGTTCACGTAGTGCGGTGAGGTTTCCGGGGCGGAAGTAGTTGGAGAGGGCCGCGTCGACCTTGTCCGACGTGTAGATGTTGCCGTGAGCCATCCGGCGGCGCAGCGCCTGTGGCGACATGTCGACCAGCTCGATCTGGTCGGCCCTGCGGACCACCTCGTCGGGGACGGTCTCCCGCTGGCGTACACCGGTGATCGACTCGACGACGTCGCCGAGGGACTCGAGATGCTGGATGTTGACGGTGGAGATGACGTCGATGCCGGCCGCGAGCAGTTCCTCGACGTCCTGCCAGCGCTTGGCATTGCGGGAGCCGGGCACATTGGTGTGGGCCAGTTCGTCCACGAGGGCGACGGTGGGATGCCGTTCGAGGACCGCGTCGACGTCCATCTCGGTGAAGACGCTGCCGCGGTACTCGATCTCGCGGCGCCGGGTCTGCTCCAGGCCGTGCAGCATCACTTCGGTGCGGGAGCGTCCGTGGTGCTCCACGAAGGCGACGACACAGTCGGTGCCACGCTCCACACGGCGGTGCGCCTCGGACAGCATCGCGTACGTCTTGCCGACGCCCGGCGCCGCGCCGAGATATATCCGTAGCTTGCCGCGTCCCATGGCCTCATTGTCTTTCAGGAACAGCTGTGTACGCTGCGTCGACCTTACGGCCGGAGATTCGGAAAAATCGGGCCGGGGACGGGCCTCAGCTGCGTATTGACGCGATTCTGATGCCTGTCCCCGGCTCTGATGGCGGTCCCCGGCGCTTCGCCGGCAGGGGTCCGCCGGATGGTTGCGGGCCGCAGCCGTGTTGACCGCGGATCAGCCCTTCTCGGTGAGTGCCTTGAGTGCGATGTTGAGTTTGAGGACGTTCACGGTCGGCTCGCCGATGAAGCCGAGGGTGCGGCCGTCGGTGTTGTCCTTGACGAGCTTGTCGACCTGGGCGACGTCGAGGTGGTTCTTCTCGGCGACGCGGTGGATCTGGAGCTTGGCGTACTCGGGGGAGATGGCCGGGTCCAGGCCGGAGCCGGAGGAGGTGACGGCGTCGGCCGGCACGTCCGAGGGCTTGACCTTGTAGGTGGCGGTGGAGTTGTCCTTGACGACGGCGGCCTTGGCGTCGGTGACCCACTTGATCAGCTCTGGGTTGTCGCCGGAGCGGTTGGTCGCGCCGGAGAGGATGAGCTTGTACTGGGTGTTGACGCTGTTGGTGCCCAGACCGTTGGAGGGGCGCGGCTGGAACCACTTCAGGTCCGGTGCCGCCGCCTCCTCCGGGTCATTGGGGTCCTTCTTCGGCAGGTTGTAGGTCTGGCCGATGAGGTCGGAGCCGACGGCCTTGCCGTCCGCCGTGATCTCGGAGCCGTTGGCCTTGTCGTTGAAGAGGGCCTGGGCCACCCCGGTGATGGCGAGCGGGTAGACGACGCCGCAGACCAGGGTCAGGACGAGGAGGGCGCGGAGCGCCGCCCAGGCCAGCCGTGCGGTGTTTCCTGCAGAGTTGTTCATGGTCGTCACCCGATGCCAGGGATGAGGGAGATGAGCAGGTCGATGAGCTTGATGCCGATGAACGGGGCGATCAGGCCGCCGAGGCCGTAGATCCCCAGGTTGCGGCGGAGCATCCTGTCCGCGCTGGTCGGCCTGTACTGCACGCCCTTCAGGGCGAGCGGCACCAGCGCGATGATGATCAGCGCGTTGAAGATGACGGCGGACAGGATCGCCGACTCCGGGGAGGACAGGTTCATGATGTTGAGCTTGTCCAGGCCCGGGTAGACCACCGCGAACATCGCCGGGATGATCGCGAAGTACTTCGCGACGTCGTTGGCGATCGAGAAGGTCGTCAGCGCGCCCCGGGTGATGAGCAGCTGCTTGCCGATCTCGACGATCTCGATCAGCTTGGTCGGGTTGGAGTCCAGGTCCACCATGTTCCCGGCCTCCTTGGCGGCCGAGGTACCGGTGTTCATGGCCACACCCACATCGGCCTGCGCGAGAGCCGGGGCGTCGTTGGTGCCGTCACCGGTCATCGCGACGAGCTTGCCACCGGCCTGCTCCCGCTTGATCAGCGCCATCTTGTCCTCGGGGGTGGCCTCCGCGAGGAAATCGTCCACGCCGGCCTCATCCGCGATCGCCTTCGCGGTCAGCGGGTTGTCACCCGTGATCATGACGGTCTTGATGCCCATACGGCGCAGCTCGTCGAACCGCTCCCGCATGCCCTCCTTGACGACGTCCTTCAGGTGGATGACACCCAGCACGCGGGCACCCTCGTCGTCCTCGACCGCGACCAGCAGCGGCGTACCGCCGGCCTGCGAGATCTGGTTGGCGGTCGCGTCGGCGTCCTCGGCGACCCGGCCACCGTGCTCGGTGACCCAGGTGATGACCGAACCGGCCGCGCCCTTGCGGACCTTTCGGCCCGTTCCGTTCTCGACGAGGTCGACACCCGACATACGGGTCTGGGCCGTGAAGGGCACCCACTCGGCATCGATCAGCTCGCCCTGCTGGCGCTCGCGCAGACCGTACTTCTCCTTCGCCAGGACCACGATCGAGCGGCCCTCCGGGGTCTCGTCGGCCAGCGAGGACAGCTGCGCGGCGTCCGCCAGCTCGGCCTCCGTCGTGCCCTTGACGGGTACGAACTCGGCGGCCTGCCGGTTGCCGAGCGTGATGGTGCCGGTCTTGTCGAGCAGCAGCGTGGAAACATCACCGGCGGCCTCGACCGCACGCCCCGACATCGCCAGTACGTTGCGCTGCACCAGCCGGTCCATACCGGCGATGCCGATCGCGGACAGCAGTGCACCGATGGTGGTCGGGATGAGGCAGACCAGCAGCGCGACCAGCACGATCATGGTCTGCTCGGCGCCCGCGTACTTCGCGAACGGCTGCAGCGTGACGACCGCGAGCAGGAAGACGATCGTGAGGGACGCGAGCAGGATGTTGAGCGCGATCTCGTTGGGCGTCTTCTGCCGGGCAGCACCCTCGACCAGGGCGATCATCCGGTCGATGAACGTCTCACCCGGCTTCGTCGTGATCTTGACGACGATCCGGTCGGAGAGCACCTTCGTACCACCGGTGACCGCGGACCGGTCGCCGCCCGACTCGCGGATGACCGGGGCCGATTCACCGGTGATGGCCGACTCGTCGACCGACGCCACGCCCTCGACGACGTCTCCGTCGCCGGGGATGATGTCACCGGCCTCGCAGACCACCAGGTCACCGATGCGCAGCTCGGTGCCGGGCACCCGCTCCTCGGTCTTGCCTATGAGCCTCCGCGCGACCGTGTCGGTCTTGGCCTTGCGCAGGGTGTCGGCCTGCGCCTTGCCGCGGCCCTCGGCGACCGCCTCCGCCAGATTGGCGAAGATCGTGGTCAGCCACAGCCAGGCCGCGATCGCCCAGCCGAACCAGTCGGTCGGGTCCTTGATCGCGAAGATCGTCGTCAGCACGGAACCGACCAGGACCACGAACATGACCGGTGACTTGATCATCACCCGCGGGTCGAGCTTCTTGACGGCGTCCGGGAGGGACTTGATCAGCTGCTTGGGGTCGAACAACCCCCCGCCGACGCGGGTGGCGTCGTGCTTGTGACCGGTGGGCACATCGCTGTGCGGCGCCCGGGTCGGAGTGGCAGTGGACATGGAGCCGGGCTCCTCGAGCTTCTTCGTTTCGGGGGTCATGACGCCAGCCCCTCAGCGAGCGGACCCAGCGCCAGGGCCGGGAAGTAGGTCAGACCGGTGATGATCAGGATCGTGCCGACCAGGAGGCCGGTGAACAGCGGCTTGTTGGTCCGCAGCGTGCCGGCCGTCTCCGGGACGGGCTTCTGCTCGGCGAGCGAACCGGCCAGCGCCAGCACGAACACCATCGGCAGGAACCGGCCGAGCAGCATCGCCAGACCCAGGGTGGTGTTGAACCACTGCGTGTCCGCGTTCAGGCCCGCGAAGGCCGAGCCGTTGTTGTTGCCGGCCGAGGTGTACGCATAAAGGATCTCGGAGAAGCCGTGCGCACCGGAGTTGGTCATCGAGTGCGCCGGGGTCGGCAGGGCCATCGCCGCGGCGGTGAAGCAGAGCACCAGCGCCGGCGTGATGAGGATGTAGCACGCCGCCAGCTTGATCTCACGGGTGCCGATCTTCTTGCCCAGGTACTCGGGCGTACGGCCCACCATCAGGCCCGCGATGAACACCGCGATGATCGCCATGATCAGCATGCCGTAGAGACCCGAGCCGGTACCACCGGGCGCGATCTCGCCCAGCTGCATACCCAGCATCGTGATACCGCCACCGAAACCGGTGAAGGAGGAGTGGAAGGAGTTGACCGCACCGGTCGAGGTGAGGGTGGTGGCCACCGCGAAGATCGAGGAGCCGCCGACTCCGAAGCGGGTCTCCTTGCCCTCCATCGCACCGCCCGCGATGTCGAACGCCGGGCCGCCGTGATGGAACTCGGTCCACATCATCAGCGCCGTGAACCCGAGCCAGATCGTCACCATCGTGGCGAGGATCGCGTAACCCTGCTTCAGCGAGCCGACCATCCTGCCGAAGGTGCGGGTCAGCGCGAACGGGATCAGCAGGATCAGGAAGATCTGGAAGAGGTTGGTGAAGGCGTTCGGGTTCTCGAAGGGATGGGCCGAGTTGGCGTTGAAGTAACCGCCACCGTTCGTACCCACCTCCTTGATCGCCTCCTGCGAGGCCACCGCGCCGCCGTTCCACTGCTGCGAGCCCCCCATGAACTGGCCGACCTCGTGAATGCCCGCGAAGTTCTGGATCGCGCCGCACGCGACCAGCACGATCGCGCCGATCACCGAGATGGGGATCAGGATCCGGACGGTGCCGCGCACCAGGTCCGCCCAGAAGTTGCCCAGCTCACCGGTGCGGGAGCGGGCAAAGCCCCGCACCAGAGCCACCGCGACGGCGATACCCACCGCGGCGGAGACGAAGTTCTGCACCGCCAGACCGCCGGTCTGCACGACGTGGCCCATGGCCTGCTCGCCGTAGTACGACTGCCAGTTGGTGTTCGACACGAACGACGCGGCGGTGTTGAACGCCTGGTCCGGGTCGATCGAGGAAAAGCCCAGCGAGCCGGGCAGGGAGCCCTGCAGCCGCTGCAGCAGATAGAGGAACAGGACACTGACCGCGGAGAAGGCGAGCACACCGCGCAGATAGGCGGGCCAGCGCATTTCCGCATTCGGATTGGCGCCGATGGCCTTGTAGATCCACTTCTCCATCCGCAGATGCTTCGTGGAGGAGTAGACCCGGGCCATGTAATCGCCGAGCGGACGGTACGACAGCGCGAGCGCGGCGATCAGCGCGAGCAGCTGGAGCACAGCGGCGAGGAAGGGGCTCATATCGGGGCTCAGAACCTCTCCGGGTACACAAGGGCGAGGACGAGGTAACCCAGCAGGGCGACGGCCACGATCAGGCCGACGATGTTCTCGGCAGTCACAGCTTCGCCACCCCCCTGGCGATGAGAGCCACCAGCGCGAAGACCGCGAGCGTGGTGACGACGAAGGCCACGTCGGCCATCGTGTGCTCCTAGATGAGGTACGGATTTTCGGACCTCTCGAGGAAACCTCCTCATGACGCCTTTTCGGCCACCGTTGACGGCTCCCTTACGGCTGGCGGCCCCTCCTTGACGACTCTCATACGGAATCGGCACCTGCCCGGCGCTGACCTGCAAAAAAGGCCGGTGGGCCGTACTCCCGTCGAGGGGAATACGGCCCACCGGCCGAGTCGATTTCAGGTCGCCGTGTCAGCGCACCTCGGTGATCTCAGGTCCGCGCTGCAACTGCCCCATGCCTCCGGAGAAGCGCGAGCCTTCCTGCTCCTCCTGCTGGACGCCCTCGGGCACCATCTGGGCGTCTTCCGGCAGCTTGAGGACGATCGGGTCGCGCGGCGCCATCGGGCCTTCGCCACGTACGACCACGGTGTCCCGGAAGATCTGCTCCAGCAGCCCGGCGGCCTCCGGCTGCACCGCGCCCTGCCCGGAGATCACTCCGCGCAGGAACCACCGCGGCCCGTCGACGCCGATGAAGCGCACCAGCTGCACGCCGCCGGTGCCGTCCGGCAGCTGTACGGGCACCTGGGCCCGCAGCTCCCAGCCCAGCGGGCCCTCGACCTCGTCGATGATGCCGCCCTGCTGGGTGATGCCGGAGGCGATCTCCTCGCGGACCTCGCCCCAGATGCCTTCCTTCTTGGGCGCTGCGAAGGCCTGCAGCTGTACGGCGCTGTCGCGCAGTACGACGGTGGCGGCGACAATCGCGTCACCCGCGACCTCGACGCGCAGCTCCATGCCGTCGACCCCGGGCACGAAAAGACCGCCCAGGTCGACCCGGCCCTCGCCGGGCTTGGATACCTCGGAGACGTCCCAGGGGCCGTCGGGCCGGGGCGCCGGCGGAAGGTTCACCCGGCGGGGCGCGCCTTCCTCGTCGGCGTACTCCGTGTCGCGCTCGTCGACGACCTGCTCGGCCTCGCCCGCTGCGTCCGCCGTGTCCTCGGCGGAACCACTCTTCTTGCGACGTCCGAACACGTCACTGTCCTTCCCGGTCGGATACGGCCGAAGCGTATCGATTCCCACCCGTTGAGCCGTCCACAGCGGCATGACCGCCGGTGGACCCGAAGCCCCCCTCGGCCCGCG
Source organism: Streptomyces sp. NPDC060064 (assembly GCF_042736455.1). Lineage (NCBI taxonomy): Bacteria > Bacillati > Actinomycetota > Actinomycetes > Kitasatosporales > Streptomycetaceae > Streptomyces > Streptomyces sp. NPDC060064. Next base: position 135,264 of record NZ_JBHWWF010000009.1, on the reverse strand, counting down.
CCGAGCCGGGAAGCTCCGCCACCTCGTGGAAGCGCACCTTCTCGACCTGCTGGACGACCAGTTGGGCAATCCGGTCGAACCGATCGAACCGCACACTCTCGCGCGGGTCGAGATTGACCACGATCACCTTGATCTCCCCACGGTACCCGGCATCCACCGTCCCCGGGGCATTCACAAGGGCTACTCCGCAGCGGGCTGCGAGACCGGAACGGGGGTGCACGAAGGCGGCGTACCCGTCGGGGAGGGCAATGGACACTCCGGTGGGCAACACCGTCCGCTCGCCCGGTGCGAGTTCGGCGGCCTCACAGGTGACCAGATCGGCTCCGGCGTCGCCGGCGTGCGCATACGTCGGCAGCGGCACTTCCGGGTCGACTCGGCGGATCAGGACATCGACAGGGTTACGCATCAGGGGTTCACCTCAAAGGCGCGGGCGCGCCTGATCCGGTCGGGGTCGGCCATGGCTGCCTGGATCTCCTCCGGGCGGCCGTTGTCGATGAAGTGGTCGACCTTGACCTCGACGAAGAGTGCGTCGGCACGGACGGCGACGGGCCCGTCGGGGCCGCCGATCCGGCCCACGGCGGTGGAGTAGATCTTGCGGCCGGCGACCGCGGTCACCTCGGCCTGCAGATGCAGCACGGTGTCCACGGGCACGGGCCGTACGAAATCGGTCTCGAGCCGGCCGGTCACCGCGATCACCCGCAGCAGCCAGTTCAGCGAGCCGAGGGTCTCGTCCAGGGCCGTGGCGAGGACGCCGCCGTGCGCCAGGCCGGGTGCGCCCTGGTGGGCGGGCTTGACGGTGAACTCGGCGGTGATACGTACACCTTCGCCGGCCCGTGCCGCGAGGTGCAGCCCGTGGGACTGGCCCTCGCCGCAGCCGAAGCAGTGCTCGTAGTGCGAGCCGAGGAGCTCACCTGGGGCCGGGGCGTCGGGGTGCCGTACCGGCGGTATGGCATCGGCCGGCGGGGTCAGAGCCGCGGCACGGGCCGAGGGTCCGGGGGCCGCCCCCCGGGATTTCGCAGTACTCACAGGCGCAGACCTTACCCGCGCGGGTACCCGCAGGTCGCGCCGTGCCAAGCTTGGTTTCATGCAGCCTTCCGCCCCGCACTACGAAGAACGTCTCACCGCGCCCCGTTCGTGGTGGCTCATCACCGCGCTCGTGGGTGTCGCGGGCGGCCTCATCCTGCTGCCGCTCGGCCCTCTGGCGCTGCTCGGAGGTCTGATCGCCGCCACCGCGGTCGCGGCGGTCGTGGTGAGTTCGTACGGCTCGGTCCGTATCCGTGTGGTGGCCGGCTCACTGGTCGCGGGAGACGCGCGGATCCCGCTGTCGGCGCTCGGCGAGGCCGAGGCGCTGGACGCGGAGGAAGCGCGCGCCTGGCGCTCGTACAAGGCCGATACCCGGGCGTTCATGCTGCTGCGCAGCTATGTGCCGACCGCCCTGCGGGTGGAGGTCACGGACCCGGACGACCCGACGCCGTACCTGTATCTGTCGACCCGGGACCCGAAGGCGCTGGCTGCCGCTCTCGCGGCCGTTCACCCGGTCTGATCGGGGACCCCCCGTCAGCGCCCGAGCTCTCTCGGGATGTACACCGTCTCAAGGGGGTTCTCGGGCTGTTCCAGCGGCGGCAGCGCGGGCAGCGCGTCCCATGGGATCTGCCGGCTTCTCAAGTCCTTGCGGATCCGGTTCGCCAGCTTTCTGGTGTCCCGGCGGTTCATCACTGCGCCGACGGCCGCGCCGACCATGAACGGCATGAGGTTCGGCAGATTGCGGACCGTGCGCTTCATGATCTGCTGCCGCAGCTCACGCCTGAGCTGACCGCCGAGTGCGGCGTTGATCGTCGCCGGATTGGTCACCTGGATCCCGCGCTCCTCCGACCAGGAGGCCAGATACGCGGTGCTGCGCTCCATGAGGGTGCCGGGCGGCCGTATCCCGTAGACCTCGTGGAGCTCTGCGATGAGTTTGAGCTCGATCGCGGCGACGCCGACGATCTCGGTTGCCAGCTCGGCCGGCATCGCGGGCGGTACGGGCAGCATCGCGGCCGCGCCGATGCCCGCACCCACCGTGGAGGTGGCGTTCGCCGCGCCCGCGACCAGCTTGTCGGCAAGCTGCTCGGGAGCGAGGCCGGGAAACTGCTTGCGCAGCGTCGCGAGATCGCGCACCGGAATGCGTGGTGCGTTCTCGATGAGCCGGTCGGCGACGTACGCGAGCGCCGCTTTGGCGCTCTCGCCGCTCTTCCGGACGCCGTTCCTGACCGTGGCCAGGCGTGGGGCCCTGGTCGGGGGCCCCGCCTGATCCGCGGCACCGGGTGATTCGAGCGAGGCCGTCACGCCCCGCCCCTCGCCGTCTCCTGCACCGTCGGGCAGCAGAGCGGCCAAGTGCTCGGCAGACGCCGTGGCGCCTTCTGCCGGGCCCGTACCGCCCTGGTGCGCCTCCGGCGGCTTCTGACGCCGGAAGCGCCGCTTCCTGGACGGTGTTTCGCCTGCCACGGCCGGCCGGACCTCAGTCGCAGTCGCGGCAGATCGGCTGACCGTTCTTCTCGCGCGCCAGCTGGCTGCGGTGGTGCACGAGGAAGCAGCTCATGCAGGTGAACTCGTCGGCCTGCCGGGGCAGCACTCGGACGGACAGTTCCTCGTTGGAGAGGTCCGCTCCGGGCAGCTCCAGGCCTTCAGCCTGCTCGAACTCGTCGACGTCGACGGCCGAGGTCGTCTTGTCGTTCCGGCGGGCCTTCAGTTCCTCAAGGCTGTCCGAGTCGACGTCGTCATCGGTCTTGCGTGGGGTGTCGTAGTCCGTTGCCATGTGTGCCTCTCCCCCTCTGGGTGTCTGCGGTGTCTCAGCGCACGTAACGCGTGAGAGGCCGGACTTGTGCCCGACCTGAGGCGGAGATTTTGCCTCACATCAAGGTCTGTTACTCAATCGACACCCAACCGGACCCCTCAAGAGTGCTGGGGTTGGGTGGCGATCGGGACCGTACACGGTCCGAATGTCGCACTTCACGGGCGCCACCCCGTGTACTTCCCGTGATCCCACCCCCCGGAAACCCGGACTTTTCCCGGCTTTCCGGTAGGAGTCTTGATCACGGAGAGTAGGTGGCCTGAAATTCGCCTCTGTGATCGACCCCACACGGACCTCTCGGGCACGGGTCCCGAAAATTCCGCGCAAAGCGAACGAAGCGAGAGAAACGATTCGCGTCGCTCAGCATCTCAGACCGGGAGGGTGACACGCATCACGAGGCCGCCGCCCTCACGAGGCTCCGCGATGATACGGCCTCCGTGGGCGCGGGCTACCGAGCGGGCGATCGAAAGCCCCAGGCCGACACCCTTGTCGCTGCCGGTCCGCTCCTGCCGCAGGCGCCGGAAGGGCTCGAAGAGATTGTCGATCTCGTACGCGGGAACCACCGGTCCCGTGTTCGAGACCACCAGGACCGCCTGGCCCTGCCGGACCTCGGTGGTGACATCCACCCACCCGCCTTCCGGGATGTTGTAGCGCACGCCGTTCTGCACCAGGTTCAGGGCGATCCGCTCCAGCAGGACGCCATTGCCCTGTACGACGGCGGGCGCACGCTCCCCGCGGATCTCCACGCCGTTCGCCTCGGCCTCGGCCCGGGTCTGGTCCACGGCACGCGTGGCGACCTCGGCCAGGTCCACCGGTTTGCGCTCGACGATCTGGTTGTCGCTGCGCGCGAGCAGCAGCAGGCCCTCAACCAGCTGCTCGCTGCGCTCATTGGTGGTCAGGAGCGTCTTGCCGAGCTGCTGGAGCTCCGCGGGCACCCCGGGGTCGGAGAGGTGGACCTCCAGCAGCGTGCGGTTGATCGCGAGGGGCGTACGGAGCTCGTGCGAGGCGTTCGCCACGAACCGCTGCTGCGCCGTGAAGGCCCGCTCCAGCCGGTCCAGCATCTCGTCGAAGGTGTCCGCGAGCTCCTTGAGCTCGTCGTCGGGGCCGTCCAGCTCGATCCGCCGCGAGAGGTCGGAGCCGGCCACCTGACGGGCGGTGCGGGTGATCTTGCCGAGCGGCGAGAGGACGCGCCCCGCCATCGCGTAACCGAAGGCGAAGGCGATGATGCTGAGGCCGAGCAGTGCGAAGAGCGAGCGGCGCAGGAGGTCGTCCAGGGCGTGCTGGCGCTGCACGGACATGCAGGTCTTGAGCGCCGTGTTGAGCTGATCGTTGTTGATCACGCCGTTGAGCTCCGGGCAGGTGGGGCTGTCGAGGGTCACGTTCACACCTGTGACCCTCAGCGCCAGCTCACTGCCCTGGTGGATGGCCTGCGCGGCGAGCAGATAGATGATCGAGAGCAGCAGGATGCCCGCGATCAGGAACATGCCGCCGTACAGCAGGGTCAGCCGTATCCGGATCGTCGGACGCAGCCAGGGGCGTACGGGATCGCGCGGGTCCCACGTCGGCTTCGGAGGCGCCTGCGGTGGCGCCGGGGCAGTGGCCATGGGGTCAGATCCGGTAGCCGGAGCCCGGCACGGTGACGATCACTGGCGGCTCGCCGAGCTTGCGGCGCAGGGTCATCACCGTCACACGGACAACATTGGTGAACGGGTCGGTGTTCTCGTCCCAGGCCTTCTCGAGGAGCTGCTCGGCCGACACGACCGCGCCCTCGCTGCGCATCAGCACCTCCAGCACCGCGAACTCCTTGGGCGCGAGCTGGATCTCCTTGCCGTCGCGGAAGACCTCACGGCGGTTGGGGTCGAGCTTGATGCCGGCGCGCTCCAGGACGGGCGGCAGCGGCACGGTCGTACGGCGGCCGAGCGCCCGCACCCGGGCGGTGAGCTCGCTGAAGGCGAAGGGCTTGGGGAGGTAGTCGTCCGCGCCGAGCTCGAGGCCCTCGACGCGGTCGCTGACGTCTCCGGAGGCGGTCAGCATCAGCACCCGGGTGGGCATGCCCAGCTCGACGATCTTGCGGCAGACATCGTCGCCGTGAACCAGCGGAAGGTCACGGTCCAGCACGACCACGTCGTAGTCGTTGACCCCGATACGCTCCAGAGCGGCAGCGCCGTCGTACACGACGTCGACGGCCATGGCCTCCCGGCGCAGTCCGGTGGCCACCGCATCGGCGAGCAGCTGCTCGTCCTCGACGACGAGTACGCGCACGTCGCTGTCCTTCCTCTGTGCCCGTCAAGCGTGATCAGGGCAGGTGTGTGAGCACTGGCTGTGCGCTTCCATCCTGCCCGTTACGCGCGTAAACCGGCTGTAAGGCGGAGTGCCCGGACCACCCGCGCCAGGAATTCACCGGATTCTGCGACCAGTTGAGGTTTCTCTGAGGGAAGGCTGGGGGAGGACGACTGCACACCCCGAGATCACGCCCTGTTTGTGGCATACCACGACCTGTTCCAGGGTTGATCCACCCACCGTCGGCACACCCCCGTGCCACCGACCCACGACGAGGGGGCGCACCATGGACGCATTCACCACAGGATTGCTGCAGCGCATAAAGGCTGCCGAGACCGACCTCACACTGGCTCGAGAGACGGGCGACGACTTCCTCGCGGATGTCGAGCAGGCAGAGCTGGATGACCTGCATCGCCTGGCGGCGGAGCACGGCGTGCAGCTCAGCGCCGCCTAGCGCGGACCGTACCCAACCGATACGAGAGGGCCCCGACGCCGCTGGCGGGCGTCGGGGCCCTCTTGTGCCGGATGCGGGGTTGATCCCGTCGTGATGCCGGGCTGATCTAGTCGTGCCAGGCGCCGAACTCCTCCAGCAGGGCCTGCAGCGGCTCGAATACGCCAGGGCTCGCCGCGACCGCCAGATCGCCGTTCGCCGTGTCGCCGGGGCGGCCACCGGTCAGCGCCCCCGCCTCGCGCGCGATCAGGTCGCCCGCCGACAGGTCCCAGGGGTTGAGGCCGCGCTCGTAGTAGCCGTCCAGGCGGCCCGCGGCGACATCGCAGAGGTCGACGGCCGCGGAGCCGCTGCGGCGGATGTCACGCAGCCGCGGGATGAGCCGCTGGGCGACCTCCGCCTGGTGGGTGCGTACGGTCGTGACGTAGTTGAAGCCGGTGGAGACCAGGGCCTGGTCCAGCGGGGGCGCCGGACGGCAGCGGAGGGGCTTGTCGTTGGCGTACGCGCCGCCGCCGAGCACCGCGCGGTAGGTCTCGCGGCGCATCGGCGCCTCGACGACCCCGACGACCGTCTCGCCGTCCCGCTCGGCACCTATGGAGACCGCCCAGGTCGGCAGCCCGTAGAGATAGTTGACCGTGCCGTCGAGCGGATCGATGACCCAGCGGACGCCGCTGGTGCCGGTGGTGGAGGCACCTTCCTCGCCGAGGAACCCGTCGTCCGGGCGGCGCTCGCTCAGGAACCCGGTGATCAGCTTCTCCGCCGCGATGTCCATCTCGGTGACGACGTCGATGGGGCTGGACTTGGTCGCGGCGACGCCCAGGTCGGCGGGGCGGCCGTCGCGCAGCAGCTCCCCGGCCCGGCGGGCGGCCTCCAGGGCGAGGTCGAGGAGTTCGGACAGGAGAGGATCGGTCACAGGTCTTCCTTACGCGTACGGGCTGTCGGCACCGGCGGCCGCGGGCTTCGGCGTCCGGGCCGGACAGCAGCCGACCGGACAGAGGTCGTGGGAGGGGCCGAGGCTTCCCAGCGCGCACCGTTCGGCGCGCACGCCCCGTTCGGTCGCCGCACGCTCCAGGACGAGGTCCCGTACGGCCGCCGCGAAGCGCGGGTCGGCGCCCACCGTCGACGATCGCCGCACGGGCAGCCCCAGCTCGGCGGCCTTGGCGGTGGCCTCCGTGTCGAGGTCGTACAGGACTTCCATATGGTCCGAGACGAAGCCGATGGGCACCATCACCACGGCAGGTGCGCCCGCGGTGTGCAGCTCCTCCAGGTGCTCGCAGATGTCCGGCTCCAGCCAGGGGATGTGCGGGGCGCCGCTGCGCGACTGGTAGACGAGCTCCCAGGGGTGCTCGACGCCCGTCTCCTCGCGCACGGCGTCCGCGATCAGCCGGGCCACGTCCACGTGCTGCCGTACGTACGCACCGCCCTCGCCGTGCTCCTCCACCGGGCCCGACGCGTCGGCGGCCGACGTCGGGATGGAGTGGGTGGTGAAGGCCAGCCGGGCGCCTGCCCGCACCTCCTCGGGGAGGTCCGCGAGGGACTCCAGGACGCCTTCCACCATGGGCCGTACAAAACCGGGGTGGTTGAAGTAGTGCCGCAGCTTGTCCACGCGCGGCAGCTCAAGACCCTCCGCCTCCAGCGTGGCCAGCGCGTCCGCGAGGTTCTCGCGGTACTGCCGGCAGCCCGAGTACGAGGCGTACGCACTGGTGGTGAGGACGGCGATGCGCCGGTGGCCGTCCGCGACCATCTCGCGCAGGGTGTCAGTCAGATACGGCGCCCAGTTCCGGTTTCCCCAGTGCACCGGCAGGTCCAGGCCGTGTTCGGCGAAGTCCTTGCGCAGCGCGTCCAGCAGGGCGCGGTTCTGGTCGTTGATGGGGCTGACCCCGCCGAACAGGAAGTAGTGCTGACCCACCTCCTTGAGCCGTTCCTTGGGGATGCCGCGGCCGCGCGTCACGTTCTCCAGGAACGGGACGACGTCGTCCGGGCCCTCGGGGCCGCCGAAGGAGAGCAGCAGCAGGGCATCGTAAGGGGCTGGATCGCGCTGATCGGACATGGTCCGATCCTGCCACCAGCCTCTGACAGCGGGGAAACCGCCGTGCGCCGGGCTGCCGTTCGGACGTAATCTGTGAACGCCACTGATACGCCTTACCGGAGCACCGCTTGCCGAGTCCGTACCGCGCCATCTTCACCGCCCCCGGCAGCAAGGGGTTCTCCGCCGCGGGCTTCTTCGGGCGGATGCCGCTGTCCATGATGGGCATCGGGATTGTGACGATGGTTTCGCAGCTCACGGGGCGTTACGGGCTTGCGGGCGCGCTCTCCGCGACCCTTGCGATGTCGGCCGCGGCGGTCGGTCCGCAGATCTCCCGGCTCGTCGACCGGCACGGTCAGGCGCGCGTGCTGCGCCCGGCCACGCTCGTCTCGGTGGCGGCGGTCACGGGTCTGCTGATCTGCGCCCAGCAGGAGGCCCCGGACTGGACGCTGTTCGTCTTCGCCGCGGCCGCCGGCTGTGTGCCGAGCGTGGGCTCGATGATCCGGGCCCGCTGGGCCGAGATCTACCGGGGATCGCCGCGCGCGCTGCACACCGCGTACTCGTGGGAGTCGATCGTCGACGAGGTCTGCTTCATCTTCGGACCGATCATCTCCATCGGGCTCTCCACCGCCTGGTTCCCGGAGGCGGGCCCGCTGCTCGCCGCCGTGTTCCTGCTCGTCGGCGTCTTCTGGCTGACCGCTCAGCGCGCCACCGAGCCTGTGCCGCATCCGCGCGAGCACCACACCGGTGGCTCCGCCCTCCGCTCCCCCGGACTGCAGGTCCTGGTGGCCACCTTCGTTGCCACCGGCGCGATCTTCGGCGCGGTCGACGTCGTCACGGTCGCCTTCGCCGACGAGCAGGGCCACAAGGCCGCGGCGAGCCTGGTCCTCGCGGTGTACGCGCTCGGCTCCTGCCTCGCCGGCGCGGTCTTCGGGCTGCTGCACCTCAAGGGCCCGGCCTCCCGAAGGTGGCTGGTGGGAGTGTGTGCGATGGCCGTGAGTATGATCCCCCTCCAACTGGCCGGGAACCTTCCCTTCCTGGCCGTGGCGCTCTTTGTCGCGGGCCTGTCCATCGCACCCACGATGGTGACCACGATGGCTCTCGTCGAAGCGCACGTACCGCGCACCAAGCTGACCGAGGGCATGACCTGGACCAGTACCGGGCTCGCGGTCGGTGTGGCGCTCGGCTCGTCGGCCGCAGGCTGGGTGGTCGACGCGTCCGGGGCGGACGCGGGGTATGTGGTGCCCGCCGTGTCGGGAGCGATCGCGGCCGTGGTGGCGTTCCTGGGGTACCGCCGGCTGGCCAAGCCGGTGCCGACGCGGGAGGGGCAGCGTGAGCGGGACTACGAAGACGGGGCGCAGCACATGGCGTAACTGGGCGGGGAATGTCACCGCCCGGCCGGTACGGGAGGTCTCGCCCGCCTCCGCCCAGGAACTCGCCGACGCCATACGCAAGGCGGCCGAGGACGGCCTGAAGGTGAAGGCCGTCGGCACGGGCCACTCCTTCACCGCTGCCGCCGCCACCGACGGAGTGCTGATACGGCCCGATCTGCTGACCGGAATCCGGGAGATCGACCGTACGGCGATGACCGTGACCGTCGAGGCGGGCACCCCGCTCAAGCGGCTGAACGCGGCCCTCGCCCGCGAGGGCCTGTCGCTCACGAACATGGGCGACATCATGGATCAGACGGTCGCGGGCGCGACCTCGACCGGCACGCACGGCACAGGCCGCGAATCGGCCTCGATCGCCGCGCAGATCAAGGCACTTGAGCTGGTCACGGCGGACGGCTCGCTGCTGACCTGCTCCGAGAAGGAGAATCCGGAGGTCTTCGCGGCGGCCCGGATCGGGCTCGGCGCACTGGGCGTCGTCGCCGCGATCACCTTCTCCGTCGAGCCGATCTTCCTGCTGACGGCTCGTGAGGAACCGATGGCCTTCGACAAGGTCACGGCCGAATTCGACGCGCTCTTCGCGGAGAACGAGCACTTCGAGTTCTACTGGTTCCCGCACACCGGCAACTGCAACACCAAGCGCAACAACCGCAGCGCGGGTCCCGCCGCTCCGCCCGGACAGATCAGCGGCTGGATCGAGGACGAGCTGCTCTCCAACGGCCTGTTCCAGCTGGTCAGTTCGCTCGGCAGGGCCGCGCCCGCGACGATTCCGGCGATCGCCAAGATCTCCAGCCGCGCCCTCTCCGCCCGTACCTACACGGACATCCCTTACAAGGTTTTCACCTCTCCGCGCCGGGTGCGGTTCGTGGAGATGGAGTACGCGCTGCCGCGCGAGGCCGCGGTCGGGGCGCTGCGCGAGGTCAAGGCGATGATCGAGCGCTCGCCGCTGCGTGTGAGCTTCCCGGTGGAGGTGCGTACGGCACCGGCGGACGACATCGCACTCTCCACGGCGTCGGGCCGGGAGAGCGCGTACATCGCCGTGCACCTCTACCGGGGCACGCCGTACCAGTCGTACTTCACGGCGGTGGAGCGGATCATGACCGCGCACGGCGGCCGGCCGCACTGGGGCAAGGTGCATACGCGGGACGCGGAGTACTTCGCCGAGGTGTATCCGCGGTTCGGTGAGTTCACGGCACTGCGGGACCGGCTGGATCCGGAGCGGCTGTTCGGTAACGACTATCTCCGCCGGGTACTGGGCGACTGACGGCCGTTCACTGTCCGGTCGTCGTGGTCGTCGTGGTCGTCCTGGTCGTCGTACCGGTTCAGGCTCCGGTGCCGGGCTGAGGGGTTGGGGTCGTGCAGGTGGAGCCGGACGGCGTCGGGGTCGGAGTGGGCGTCGGCGTCGGGGCGTCGCCGCCGGACTTCGAGGAGTCGGGCGTGGGGTCTGCGGATGTACCGCTGTCGCCCTGCCCGGAGCCGGGCGCCGCGGACCGGCCGCTGCCGGTACCGGTGTTGGGGGTCTGACTCCTGTCCTGGCTCTGGCTCAGCCCCTGGCCCTGGCCGGATTCCTGGTTCCGGTCCTCGCTGTGACTCGGCGTCCACGACGGGGTGCTGGGCGGTGCGGACTTCTCGCCGCCGCCATGGACGACCGACGTCAGGGTCGTACCCTCGCCGCCGCTGAGGTCGGAGCCCGAGGCGAGTTCGTACCCGGTGATACCGATCATGGCGACGCCGAAGACGGAGGCGGCGGCGATGACGGAGCGCCGCCGGCCGCGGGCGGGCTTGCCGTGGGTGGTGGCGCGGCTGAACTCCGCTTCGGCGGCGGTCCCGTTGGGTGCCACGTGCCGGGGCATTCGGGTTGCCTCGGCGTCACCACGCCGCGGTAGCTGTTCCATCAGCCGGGTCCGCACATCCTCGGACCGTGGCGGCGTGGCAGCGCCGCGCGGCACGGGGACCTGACGGCCCTTCGGCCTCGCCTGGACCGTGACCTCGCGTATCTGCTCGCCGGTACGGCGGAAGAAGTGCTGAAAGACCGGGCCGCCGCAGGTGGCCACGACGCTGACGACTCCGGCGCCGATGATCGTGCCGTACACACCGAGTCTGGAGGCGAGCACCGCCGCCGCGATCGCCGCGAGCGCGCTGCCCGCGACCTGCGGAAGACTCAGATCCAGCCGCTGTTCCTGCCCTTCGGTCTTTTTGTGCCCTTTATTCTCTTCGCTCGGTTCCTTCTGTTTTATCCCGCCGTCCTGCTTCTGATCCATCTTTCAGTCCCTGATTGCCCATCTGTCCCGCCGTGCACCCAGTAGGGACATTTGAGCGAAGCGAATAGTTCCCTTTGGGCAGATTCTGTGAAGCAGAACACCTGGTCACGCATGCCCAGGAGGCCCAACTCCCGTACTCCTGGAGAAGTTCGGCGGCGCGGCGGTCCACCCCCGTGGCCCGAATGGAGTACTGTGGCGAGCCCTGGGCCCGGCCTCCCTCGCGGGTGGTGGGACCCCAGGTAGGGGGCCGAAAGCGGCGCTCGATCCGGCGGCGCCGCGGCACCGCACGGGCACCCGATGCGAAGAGTGACGGATCAGTCACTCAGAGTCGCAAACAGGTAACCGTGCCATAACGGCGATCCAGGGCCTGTGCCCGACACGCCGGGCAACTCGGCAAGGTTGTGGCAGGCTGCACCCGGGCAGGCCACACTCGACTAGCGGAAGCAGCGACGCACGTGACGTCGGCAGGCACCACCCGGGAGGTCCCCATGCCCGAACTGCGTGTCGTGGCCGTCTCCAACGACGGCACACGACTGGTGCTCAAGGCTGCGGACAGCACGGAATACACGCTTCCGATTGATGAGCGGCTGCGCGCTGCCGTACGCAATGACCGCGCCCGCCTCGGCCAGATCGAGATCGAGGTGGAGAGCCATCTCCGGCCCCGAGACATCCAGGCCCGTATACGGGCCGGAGCCTCCGCGGAGGAGGTCGCCCAGCTCGCCGGAATTCCGGTCGACCGGGTGCGCCGCTTCGAGGGGCCCGTGCTCGCGGAGCGCGCTTTCATGGCGGAGCGGGCCCGCAAGACGCCCGTACGCCGTCCCGGCGAGAACACCGGACCGCAGCTCGGCGAGGCGGTGCAGGAGCGGCTGACGCTGCGCGGCGCCGAGAAGGACACCGTGCTGTGGGACTCCTGGCGCCGCGACGACGGCACCTGGGAGGTGCTGTTGGTCTACCGGGTGGCGGGCGAGCCGCATTCGGCGAGCTGGACGTACGACCCGCCGCGGCGGCTCGTCCAGGCCGTCGACGACGAGGCGCGTGCGCTGATCGGCGAGACCGACGACACGATCGCGGCGACGCAGGAGCCGAGCTTTCCGTTCGTACCGCGGATCGCACGGCTGCCGCGGGACCGGCCGCTGGACCGGGCCCTCGACCGTCAGCTGGAGCGTCCGAACGCGTCCGCGGCTCCGGCCGAGCCGGAGGAGAGCGGCGGGGAGCGGGACTCCCTGACGAGTCTGCTGGAGGCGGTGCCGAGTTTCCGCGGCGACATGGTCGTTCCCGAGCGCCCGGCACCACCGGAGCCGCCGGCCACCGAGCCGGTCCAGGAGCCGGAGGCGGAGGAGCCGGTGGCCCCTGCGGCCTCGGCCGGTGCGGGGTCGGCGTACGCGGATGTGCTGATGCCGCGTTCGGTGGCCGGTCACCGCGACCGCCTGACGGGCACGACGGACCGCCAGGCGGAGGCGGACGGCGTCCGCCCGGGCCGTCGCGCGGCGGTACCGAGCTGGGACGAGATCGTCTTCGGCACCCGCCGCAAAAAGCAGGACTAGCGGGCACGACCCATTGCCCAGAGGGTCCGGCACGGTCTTCGTGCCGGACCCTTTTTGACGCGTGCTCAGGGGTCTCGCCGACCCGCCCGCCCTCGAAGCAGGGGTACGGGAGTGTCCCTGGGGCGCCCGGGTCGGCCTCACGCCCCCGCCGAAACTGTCAGCCCGGCTGCGGGCCCGTTGCCACCGGGCGGGTCGGGTCGGTGGACCACTCGGACCAGGAGCCCGCGTACAGGGCCGGCTCGAAGCCCGCGATCTCCAGGGCCAGGGCCTCGTGTGCGCCGGAGACGCCCGAGCCGCAGTAGACGCCGACGGGCTTGGCCTCGTCGGACGCCCCCAGCTCGAAGAAGCGGGCAGCCAGGGCCTCCGCCGGCAGGAAGCGGCCGTGCCTGTCCACGTTCTCCGTGGTCGGGGCCGAGACCGCGCCCGGGATATGGCCTCCGATGCGGTCGATCGGCTCCACATCGCCGCGATAGCGCTCCGCCGCGCGCGCGTCGAGCAGCAGGCCGGTGCGGGCCTGCGCCGCGGCGGCGTCCGCGTCCAGCAGTGGGAGCGCGCCCGGCTTCGGGGCGAACGTGCCCTCCTCGGGAGAGGGGACACCGGTCTCCAGCGGCCCGGTCCACAGGGCGAGGCCACCGTCCAGGACCCGCACATCCTCGTGGCCCGTCCAGCGCAGCAGCCACCAGGCGCGGGCCGACGCCCAGCCCTGGCCGCCGTCGTACGCCACCACCGGCGAGCCGGGTGATACGCCGGCGCGACGCATCACCGCGCCGAAGGCCTCCGGTTCGGGCAGCGGGTGGCGGCCTCCCGCACCGGGCGGACCGGCCAGTTCCGTATCCAGGTCGACGAAGACCGCTCCGGGGATGTGTCCAGCCTCGTACGCGGGCCGCCCGTGCGGGCCGCCGAGCTGCCAGCGGACGTCCAGAAGAACCGGACGGCGGGATCCGGTCAGCTCCTTCGCCAGTTCCGTGGCGGAGATGATGGGGTTCATGTGAGCCATCCTCGCGCAGTGACTGGCCGACCGGTAACGCCGCCGAAACGGATGAGACGCGCCAAAAAGGGCATCCTCCAGCGGGAACCCGCCAAATGCGGCGCGGCCGGGACGCGCCGGACGCTCTGTGGTGCAAGCATCTGCACGGGGCACAGTTCCGCACAACGGCATACCCGGTCCCCCCGCACGGCCACCACGATGGTCCGAGGAGAGAGTGACGATGACCGAGGCGACTCGGCACGCGCCCGGCACACCCTGCTGGGTGAGCTTGATGGTGCACGGCCTTGAGGCGACGCAGGATTTCTACGGAGCGCTGTTCGGCTGGGAGTTCTCCCCCGGCCCCGAGCAGTTGGGCCCGTACGTCCGCGCGCTGATCGACGGCAGAGAGGTCGCGGGCATCGGCCGGATCCCGACCAGTCGGCAGCTGCCGATCGCCTGGACGCCGTATCTGGCGACCGACGACGCGGACGTGACCGCCGAGACGATCAGAAGCTGCGGCGGCACGGTCGGTGTCGGCCCGCTGGACGCGGGCCCCGCGGGCCGGATGGCCATCGCGACCGACCCCTCGGGCGCGGTCTTCGGCATCTGGCAGACGGCAGCCCACGGTGGCACCGCGGTGTACGGCACTCATGGCACGCCCGTCTGGAACGAACTGGTGACCACGGAGACCTCGTTCGTCGGCAAGTTCTACGAGGCGGTCTTCGGCTATGAGGTGGAGGCAGTCGTCTCGGCCGACGTCGACTGCCTGACGCTGCACCTGGCGGGACGCCCGGTCGCCGCTGTCCACGGTGTGGGCCAGGCCCTTCCGCGCAGGGGCTCACACTGGATGACCCACTTCGAGGTCGAGGACACCGAAGAGGCCGCACGCCAGGTGGTGGAGCTCGGCGGGCACGTGGTGCAGCCGCCGAGAGACAGCTACAGCGGCCGGCTGGCGACCATCGCGGACCCGGAGGGCGCGGTCTTCACGATCGTACGGACGGCCTCTCGCTGACCTCGACGGGCAGGACGTCCGGGGAGAGGGCGGCCGCGCGGGCGGTGGCGGCCGTCATCCGCCGCCGGTGGTGGCGTCGGCAGAGCACCTCGTAGCCGATCTCGTCCGGCGACTGGTCGACGTCACCCACGACGACCTGCGCGCCCTCGAGGACCATGATCCCCCCGACGGTACGGGCGTTGTGCGTGGCACGCGCGCCGCACCAGCACAGTGCCTCGACCTGCAGTACCTCGACCCGGTCGGCGAGCTCGACGAGCCGCTGCGAGCCGGGGAAGAGCTTGGAGCGGAAGTCGGTGGTGATGCCGAAGGCGAAGACGTCCAGGTCGAGGTCGTCGACGACACGGGCGAGCTGGTCGATCTGCTCGGGCGCGAGGAACTGCGCCTCGTCGGCGATCACGTAGTCGCAGCGGCCGCCCTTGGAGAGATGGGCGACGAGGTACGCGTAGAAGTCGAAGCCCTCCGCCGCCTCGACCGCGTCGGTGACCAGGCCGAGCCGGGAGGACAGCTTGCCCTCGCCGGCGCGGTCGTCACGGGTGAAGATCATGCCCTGGAGGCCGCGCGCGGACCGGTTGTGCTCGATCTGAAGAGCGAGGGTGCTCTTTCCGCAGTCCATGGTTCCGGAGAAGAACACCAGCTCGGGCATGGGGAGTTGAGGACCTTTCGGGTCTGGGTGAGGGAGGCGGTTACGAGCGTACTTCGAAGAGCGGGACGAGCTGCTCGGCGGGGGTCATGGAGCCGTGCATCCCGACCATCGCCGACTCGTGCGGCTCATTGACGGAGGCGGTGATCACCACATCGTCGCAGGCCGCGGCGACGACATCACCGATCCGTGCGTACACCCGCTCGTCCACCCGGTCGCCGAACCATCCCGCGGCGATCGCCTCGTCCCGGCTCGCCACCCAGAACTGCTCGCCGAGCACCTCGCGCCAGACCGTGAGCACATCGGACTCGGCACCCGGCACGGCGTAGACATGGCGGGCGCGGCCCTCGCCGCCCAGCAGGGCAACCCCGGCGCGCAGTTCCCAGTCCTCGTCGAAGTCGATGCGCGACTGTTCGTCGAAGGGGATGTCGATCATGCCGTGGTCGGCGGTGACGTACAGGGCGGCGCGGGGCGGGAGTTGCTCGGCAAGGCGCTGCACCAGGCGGTCGACATACATCAGTTGGCCGCGCCAGGCGTCGGAGTCCACGCCGAAGCGGTGGCCCTTGCCGTCCACATCGCTGTAGTACGTGTAGACCAGCGACCGGTCCCCCAGGGCCAGTTGATCGGCCGCCAGGTCCATCCGTTCCTCGCCGGAGAGCCGGCCGAGGAAGCTGCCGCCGCTGAGTGCGATCTTGGTGAGCGGGGTGTGCTGGAAGGTCGGCGATGTCACCTGTGCGGTGTGCACACCCGCGGCGTCGGCGAGCTGGAAGACCGTGGGGTACGGCTGCCAGACGTGCGGGGCCGTCCAGGGCTTCCAGCGCAGCTGGTTCATCAGCTCGCCGGTCTCCGGATTGCGCGCGGTGTAGCCGGGCAGGCCGTGTGCGCCGGGCGGCAGGCCGGTCCCGACGGAGGCCAGCGAGGTGGCTGTGGTGGCGGGGAAACCAGCGGTTATGGGCAGTCCCGTGCCGCCGCGCGAGGTGGCGAGCAGCGAGGTGAGATACGGGGCCTCGTCAGGGTGGTTCTTGATCTGCTCCCAGCCGAGGCCGTCGATCAGGAAGACGCAGTTCCGGTCGGCGGGGGTCAGCTCGGGGATGCTCTGCGCCAGGCCCGGTACGCCCTGGCCCGCGGCGAGCGTCGGGAGCAGATCGGCGAGCGATCCAGTGCCGTACTCGGGGACGGGCGCGGTGTCGAGGGCGAGCGGAACGGGGTCGTCCGGCCAGACTGCGGGCTGCGCCATCAGCGCGTGGCTGCCGTGGCCTCGGAGAGCGCCTGCGCGAAGGCAAGCGTCTGCCGGACCGCGTCCGGGCCGTCACCGGCCTCGCTGACGCGCAGGCTCAGGTCGTCCGCGGTGGAGTTGCCGGTGTAGCCGTGGTCCGCCTCGCAGTTGGGGTCGCCGCAGGCGGCGGGCTCCAGGTCGATACGGGAGACGGCGCCCCAGCCGATGGTGAGGACGACCTCGCGGGGCAGGGTGCCGGGGGTGTACGACTCCGGGTTCGCGACGACGCGGCTCACCACGACCGACGAGATCCGGCCGAGCTTGACCGATTCGGTCGAGGTGGTGGCGTAGGGGGTCGGGGAGCTGGAGTCGGCGGCCTGCTCGTCGGTGTGGCTGACGATGAAGCGGTTGGCCGTCAGGACGAGGACGGTGACATGGCGGCGCACCTCGTTGGCGTCGAAGGTGGTTTCTTGGTGCACCAGGTACGACGCGATCTGCTCGCCACCGACAGCGGCCTCCACCGCCTCGGCCACGAGGGCCGGGTAGTAGCCGCTGCGCTCGATCGCCGCGCGCAGCCCCTGGGTCGTCGTACCGGTCTTCGCCATGCGGTCCATCCTACGGGGCTCGGGGGGTGGTGAGCGCTCAGTAGCTGGGGAGTCGGCGGGGGCCCAGGTCGGTGCGGGCGGGCGACGGCGCGAGCCGTACGGACGCGCCGAGCACAGAGAAGCCATGCTGAGCGACGACGACCGGTTCGAGGCTGATTCCGACCACTTCCGGGTGATCGTCGACCAGTCGTGACACCCGGAGCAGCAGCT
This sequence comes from Streptomyces sp. NPDC060064, assembly GCF_042736455.1. NCBI lineage: Bacteria > Bacillati > Actinomycetota > Actinomycetes > Kitasatosporales > Streptomycetaceae > Streptomyces > Streptomyces sp. NPDC060064. The sequence goes on along the minus strand of NZ_JBHWWF010000009.1, from coordinate 117,837 downwards.
CTTCGAGGGCCGGGGTGTCGACGGGCGCGGAGCCCCGCCAGCCGAAGAGGAGCGGGGCCGTCCGGATGGTCCTGATCAACTCCGCGGCGTCCCGGTCGGTGGCGGGCACGAGCCGGTGGGCGGTGTCACCGAGCAGCTCGGAGGCGGCTCCGGCCAGCCCGAAGGAGAGCACGGCGCCGACGGCTGGGTCGATGGCGGCGCGTACAACCGTGTCAACGCCGCGCGGGGCCATCGCCTGAACGACGGGCTGGAGCTCCTCGGGCTTGCCGAGGGTGTCGGTCAATTCGCGGTACGCCTGCCGCAGTTGCGCCTCGTTGGCCAGATCCAGCCGTACGCCGCCGAGGTCGGCGCGGTGGCGGAGGTGCGGTGCGGTGGTCTTGAGGGCGACGGGGTAGCCGAGGCGGCCGGCGGCGGCCACGGCGGCGTCGGGACCGGGCGCGGGGAGGGTCGGCCGTACGGGGATGCCGTACCGGCCGAGGAGCTCGTGGGCGGCAGCGGGCCCGAGGGTGCTGCCGCGAGGGTCGGTGAGCCCGCCGAGCAGTGCGTCGATCTGCGCGGCCGCGCCGGCCTCGTCGATGTCCTCGTACTGTGGCACCCTGCCGGGCTCGGCGGCCTGCCGGCGCCACTGGGCGTACTTGACCGCCTCGGAAAGGGCTCGGACGGCCCGCTCGGCGGCGGGGTAGGCGGGGATACGGGAGGCGTGCGGGGCGGTCGCGGGGGCAGGGGCGGCGTAACGGACGGCCGCGGAGACGGCGGACGAGCTCGGGGCGGGTGGTCGGGTGCGGACGGCCTGCGGCGCTTCGTGACCGGGGCCCGGGTTCCCGTCGTCGGTCGCGGGGGCCGGGACCGTACGCGTACTCGTCGCCGCCGCCAGCGCCTCCGCCAGACCCCCGATCTCCACATGGACCACCGCGACCGGTTTGGCCGGGGCCGTGGTGACCGCGTCGCGCAGCGCTGCTGCCAGGACCTCGCCGTCACCCGACTCCGTGACGCCGTTCTCCCCCACCCACGGGATCGCCGTCACCACCACCGCGTCGCAGGCGTCGTCCACCAGGGCCTCGGCGAGGGCGGCACGGAAGTCCGCGGGCGTGGCGGCCGTCGTGAGGTCGCGCGGCCGGAGGGGACGGAGGCCGTCGGCGAGGCAGGCGTCGTACGTGAGGAGGCCGAGGGACTCGGAGTTGCCGAGGATCGCCACGCGCGGTCCCGCGGGCAGCGGCTGGCCGGCCAGCAGCAGGCCCACGTCGACGAGTTCGGTGACGGTGTCGACGCGGATCACGCCGGCCTGGCGGAACAGCGCCCCGACCGTGGTGTCGGGGATCCGGGTGACCGGCACCGCGTGTCCGGGCGGCGCGCTGCCGCTGTGCCGGGCGCCCTTCACCACGACGACCGGTTTCACCGCCGCCGTTCGCCGGGCCAGGCGCGTGAACTTGCGCGGGTTGCCGATCGATTCGAGGTACAGCAGGACCACATCGGTGTCCGGGTCCTCGTACCAGTACTGCAGAAAGTCGTTGCCGGACACATCCGCGCGGTTGCCCGACGAGATGAAGGAGGACAGCCCGGCGCCGCGCCGGTGCAGGCCGGCGAGCAGCGCTATGCCGATGGCGCCGGACTGGGTGAACAAGCCGATGCGGCCGGGCGCCGGGGACTCCGGGGCCAGCGAGGCATTGAGGCGGACGGTGTCGGCGGTGCTGATGATGCCGAAGGAGTTCGGGCCGATGATGCGCATCCCGTACGAGCGGGCCTGCCGCACCAGTTCGCGCTGGCGCTCCCGTCCTGCGGCCCCGCTCTCGGCGTATCCGGCGGTCAGCACGACCAGCCCCTGGACGCCGTGCTCGCCGCAGTCGGCGACCACTTCGGGCACCCGCTCCGCCGGGACGGCCACGACCGCCAGGTCGACGGTCTCCCCGATCTCGCCCACGGAGCGGTGGGCCGGGACGCCGTCGACCTCGGCCTGGCCCTCGGGAAAGGCGCGGTTCACGGCGTAGGTACGTCCCGTGTATCCCCCACTGAGGAGGTTGCGCAGGGCGGTACGGCCCACGCCGCCGGGCACGCGGCCGGTGCCGATGACGGCGACCGAACCGGGCGCGAGGAGGCGCTGCACGGAGCGGGCCTCGGCGCGCTGCTCGCGGCCGCGCTGGACGGCGAGGGACTCCTCGGTCGGTTCGAGGTCGAGGGTGAGATGGACGGAGCCGTCCTCGAAGCTGCGCTTCTGGGTGTAGCCGGCATCCCGGAACACCTTGATCATTTTGTTGTTGGCGGGCAGCACCTCGGCTGCGAACCGCCGGATGCCGCGTTCGCGGGCCACCGCGGCGATGTGCTCGAGGAGGGCGGAGGCCACGCCGCGACCCTGGTGGGCGTCCTGGACGAGGAAGGCGACCTCGGCCTCGTCGGCGGGGGCGCTCGCGGGCCGGCCCTCTGCGTTGATCCGGTCGTAGCGGACGGTGGCGATGAACTCGCCGCCCACCGTGACCGCGAGACCCACCCGGTCCACATAGTCGTGATGGGTGAAGCGGTGGACGTCCTTGTCGGAGAGCCGGGGGTAGGGCGCGAAGAAGCGGTAGTACTTCGACTCGTCGGAGACCTGCTCGTAGAAGCTGACCAGACGGTCGGCGTCCTCGGTGGTGATGGGCCTGATGCGCGCGGTGCCGCCGTCGCGCAGCACCACGTCTGCTTCCCAGTGGTCGGGGTAGGCGTGGTCCGACGAGGTCTGCATGGGGAAAGCGTACGGCTCACCCACGGGTCGCGGAGGAGGTTGCCGCGGGGCAGTCTGAGAAGGCCGATCGGCGGCCGATCCCGGGTCCGGGGCCGGTGCGAGCACGCAGAAACACATGAGAGACTGGTCTAGACAACCACTGAGACTTGAAGGGCAACACCATGGCTGAGCGCCGCGTCAATGTCGGCTGGGCCGAGGGCCTTCACGCCCGCCCCGCTTCCATCTTCGTCCGTGCCGCCACGGCCGCCGGCGTCCCCGTGACGATCGCCAAGGCGGACGGCACCCCGGTCAACGCCGCCTCCATGCTCGCGGTGCTCGGCCTGGGCGCGCAGGGCGGCGAGGAGATCGTGCTCGCTTCCGCGGCGGAGGACTCCGACGCCGCACTGGACCGTCTCGCCCGGCTCGTCGCCGAGGGCCTCGAAGAGCTTCCCGAGACCGTCTGAGCCGATCAGGCCCATTACCCACGGCAAAGCCGCGGTGTCCCGAATTCTCGGACATCGCGGCTTCGTCTTTTCTGGACGCAGCTTTCCCGGACGCAGCTTTTCTGGACACGGCTTTCCCGGACGCGACTTTCGGCTCCGGCGCTTTGAATGCGGGCAGCAGAAAAGAGGCCCCGCCAATGTCTACCCTTTGTATACGGTGCACCTGTTAATGGCGGGCGCTTGCGATGTTTACGGCATGTTGCGAAGTCCTCACCCGCTCGAGGCGGCGCAGCCGGTGCGCGGCGGCAGCCCGTTCGGTATGCACGGCCGTCAGCGCCCGCGCCCGTTCCGCGTCGCCGCGCGCCACCGCGTCCACGATCGCGCCGTGCTCGATCCAGGACTCGACAGGCTTGGCGGGCTGCTCGACGGCGTACATCCAGGCGATCTTGTGCCGCAGCTGGGTGAGCAGAGCGATCAGCCCCGGACTGCCTGAGGCCTGGGCGAGCGTCTCGTGGAACCACCCACCCAGTGAACGCAGATCCTCGCCCTGACCACGGCGGGCCCGCTCCTGCCCCAGTCTGACCAGGCCACGCAGCACCTTGAGATGTGCCTCGGTGCGGCGCTGGGCGGCGCGCGCCGCACCCATGGGCTCCAGCAGCATCCGGATCTCCAGAAGGTCGGCGGCCTCCTGCTCGGTGGGCTCGGCGACACAGGCGCCGGCGTGACGGCGGGTGGTGACGAAGCCCTCGGACTCCAGCGTGCGCAGGGCCTCGCGCACCGGGACCCGGGAGACGCCGTAGCGGCGTGCCAGCTGCTCCTCGGTGAGCCGGCTGCCGCGCTCGAATACACCGGAGACGATGTCGTCGCGGATCGCCGTGCATACCGAGTGCGCGGGAATGCGCATGACCGAACCTCCGCTTTAATCCGCGCGAAACGCAGCCGATTGACGTCTGTTCGGTGACTCTATTGCAGTGGGCGGGATTTTCCGATGGGAGACCGGAATCCATGGATATCTTTTGGCCAGAACTCCGGTGGGGCGGCAAACGCCGAAGGCCCCGGCGGGGAGCCGGGGCCTTCGGGAAGCACGCGGGACCGGGCATCGGCCCCGTCGTCGGATCAGACGTTGACGCCGTGCGCGCGCAGGTACGCGACCGGGTCCATGTCGGAGCCGTACTCGGGGCTGGTGCGGGCCTCGAAGTGGAGGTGCGGACCAGTGGTGTTGCCGGTCGAGCCGGAGTGGCCGATCCGCTGGCCCGGGGTCACCGACTGGCCTACCGAGACGCTGATGGACGAGAGGTGGCCGTACTGCGTGTACGAGCCGTCGTTCATCTTGATCACGATGTTGTTGCCGTACGCGCCGCCCCAGCCGGCCTCGACGACGGTGCCGGAGCCGACCGCGTGCACGGTGGAGCCGGACGCGGCGTGGAAGTCGATGCCGGTGTGACTGCCGGAGGACCAGATGGAGCCGCCGGTCTTGTAGCCCGTGGACACGTACGAGTGGGATATCGGCGCCACGAAGGAGTTGAGGCGCTTGCGCTCGGCCTCCCGGGCGGCGCGCTCCTTGGCCTGGCGGGCCTCCTTGGCGCGCGCCTCGGCCTTGCGCTTCGCCTCGGCCTTCGCCTTGGCCTCGGCGGCCTCCTGCTTCTGCGCGGCGGCCTGGTCGGCGATCTGCTCGGCGAGGGAGTCGGCGGCCACGATCTGGGTCAGGCCGGTGTCCTCGACGGTGGTCGCGCCGGTCTCGGCGGCAAGTGCCGGGGAAGCGAGGGTTCCGATGACGCCGGTGGTGGCGAGAGCCGCGACGCCGGCGATGTTCGCCCTCTTGCGCGTCATTCGGCTCGGGGCACGGTGCTTCCCGGTGGCACGGGTGAACGCCATGAAGTGGCTGATCCTTTCCTTCCTTCTCGCCTACCGGGTTAGCTGACGGGTTCGGAGCAGGAAGGTCTCCTACAGGCCCCTCCGCAGGTGCGAAGGCGCCCGATTCACCCCAGGGACTGAGTGGGTCCCCGGCTCCCCAGGCTCGCGCCAGACGGGGACTCGGCGATGACTGTCCGATGCCGCGGATGCGGCGGGCTACTGGCGGACAGCCGGACCGACGCTAGGCGGGCCGTCTTTCAATCGCCAAACAGACAGGCCCTTTTGTAGCGCACGCCACAGGGCAGACAGGCAACCTCTCCAACAAAACGGGCATAAGGCGGAACCCCGGCATCACAAGGGATGCCGGGGTTCCGCTTGTCCGTTTTGAGTTGTCTGCCGGATATCCTCAATCAGCCTGTGACAACCGTCACTTCGCCGATGCCGAGCGCCTTGACCGGCTCCTCGATCTGCGAGGCGTCGCCGACGAGCACCGCGACAAGACGGTCCACCGGGAAGGCGCTGACAGCCGCGGCCGTCGCCTCGACGGTGCCGGTCTCGGCCAGCCGTACGTACAACTGCGCCTGGTAGTCGTCCGGGAGGAACTGCTCGACCTGGTCGGCGAGCGTGCCCGCGACAGAGGCGGCCGTCTCGAACTTCAGCGGGGCGACACCCACCAGGTTCTGCACGGCGACATCGCGCTCGGCGTCGGTCAGACCTTCGGCCGCGAGCGTACGCAGCACCTTCCAGAGGTCGTCCAGCGCCGGTCCGGTGTTCGGGGTGTCCACGGAGCCGCTGATGGCGAGCATCGCGGCGCCCGACCCGTCGGGAGCGGAGCGCAGCACCTGGCCGAAGGCCCGTACGCCGTAGGTGTAGCCCTTCTCCTCGCGCAGCACGCGGTCAAGGCGCGAGGTGAGAGTGCCGCCCAGGCAGTACGACCCGAGCACCTGGGCCGGCCAGACGCGGTCGTGGCGGTCCGGGCCGATGCGGCCGATCAGCAGCTGCGTCTGGACGGCGCCGGGACGGTCCACGATGACCACACGGCCGGTGTCGTCGGCGGTGATCGGCGGCTTGGGACGGGGCGCGGCGCTGTCGCCCTTCCAGGTGCCGAGTGAGTCGGCGAGCACGGCGTCCAGATCGACGTCCGTGAGGTCGCCGACGATCACCGCGGTGGCGGTGGCGGGCCGGACATGCGCCTCGTAGAAGGCCCGTACGGCCGCGGAGTCGATACGGGCGACCGTCTCCTCCGTGCCCTGGCGGGGGCGCGACATACGCAGGGAGGCCGGAAAGAGCTCCTTGGAGAGCTCCTTGGCCGCACGGCGGGCCGGGTTGGCCGTCTCGTGCGGGATCTCGTCCAGCCGGTTGCGTACCAGCCGCTCCACCTCGTTGTCGGCGAAGGCCGGCGCGCGCAGCGCCTCGGCGAGCAGACCGAGCGCCTTCGGCAGCCGGGAGACCGGAACCTCCAGGGAGACGCGGACACCCGGGTGGTCGGCGTGCGCGTCGAGGGTGGCGCCGCAGCGCTCCAGCTCGGCGGCGAACTCCTCGGCGGTGTGCTTGTCGGTGCCTTCCGACAAGGCGCGCGCCATGATCGTGGCAACGCCGTCGAGGCCCTCCGGCTCGGCGTCCAGCGGGGCGTCGAGGCAGATCTCGACGGCCACCACCTGCTGGCCGGGGCGATGGCAGCGCAGCACGGTGAGGCCGTTGTCCAGCGTGCCGCGCTCGGGGGCCGGGAACGCCCAGGGGCGGGCCGCGCCGGCCTTCGGCTGCGGGTGGAACTCCATGGTCACGGCAGCGTCGCTCACTGGTCCGCCCCTTCGCGCTCGTCGTTCTCGTCGCTGTCGCTGTCGCCGTTGTCCGCGGAGAGGGGCTCGTAGACCAGCACCGCCCTGTTGTCCGGGCGCAGCCGGGCCTTGGCGACCGCCTGCACCTCTGCGGCGGTGACGTCCAGCACCCGCGTCACGGCGGTCAGCGCCAGCTGCGGGTCGCCGAACAGCACGGCGTACCGGCACAGTTCGTCGGCGCGGCCGGCGACCGTGCCGAGCCGGTCCAGCCACTCGCGCTCCAACTGGGCCTGCGCCCGCTCCATCTCCTCGGGCGTGGGACCCTCCGCGGCGAACCGCGCCAGCTCCTCGTCGACCGCGGCCTCGATCTGCGGCACCTCGACACCACCGGAGGTCTTGACGTCCAGCCAGCCCAGCGAAGGGGCGCCGGCCAGCCGCAGCAGACCGAAGCCGGCCGCGACGGCCGTCTGGTCACGGCGCACCAGGCGGTTGTGCAGTCGCGAGGACTCTCCGCCGCCGAGGACGGTGAGCGCCAGGTCAGCGGCGTCGCTCTCGCGCGTGCCGTCGTGCGGCAGGCGGTAGGCGGCCATCAGCGCCCGGGCCGGGACCTCCTCGACGATCTCCTCGCGCAGCTGCTCGCCGATGATCTCCGGGAGGGAGCCGTCGCGCGGCGGCTGCTTGCCCTCGTGGGACGGGATGGAGCCGAAGTACGTCTCGATCCAGGCGAGCGTCTGCTCCGGGTCGATGTCGCCGACGACCGACAGCACGGCGTTGTTCGGCGCGTAGTACGTACGGAAGAACGTGCGCGCGTCCTCGAGGGTCGCGGCGTCCAGATCGGCCATCGAGCCGATCGGCGTGTGGTGGTACGGGTGGCCCTCCGGGTAGGCCAGAGCCGTCAGTCGCTCGAAGGCCGTGCCGTACGGGACATTGTCGTACCGCTGGCGGCGCTCGTTCTTGACGACGTCACGCTGATTCTCCATCGACTCGTCGTCGAGAGCCGCGAGCAGCGAGCCCATGCGGTCGGCTTCCAGCCAGAGGGCGAGCTCCAGCTGGTGCGTGGGCATCGTCTCGAAGTAGTTGGTGCGCTCGAAGCTGGTGGTGCCGTTCAGCGAGCCGCCGGCTCCCTGAACCAGCTCGAAGTGGCCGTTCCCCTTGACCTGGCCCGAGCCCTGGAACATCAGATGCTCGAAAAGGTGAGCAAGGCCGGTACGGCCCTTGACCTCGTGGCGCGAACCTACGTCGTACCAGAGGCAGACCGCGGCGACCGGGGTCAGGTGGTCCTCGGAGAGCACCACGCGCAGGCCGTTGGCCAGGCGGTGCTCGGTCGCTGTCAGGCCGCCGGAACCGGCCTGCGCTGTGGCCGTGTGACCCATGGGCATGTACGTCCCTTCGATCGCGATATGGAGAAGTCCTGCCACTGTATGCAAGCGATCTGACACCTGGCGAAGTTCCCGGCCGAGAACGGCCCAACGACGGGTCGAGGTCGGCGTTGTCAGAGGCTCGGTCCACAATGGTCCGCGTCAGAACCTGAGTACTGCCCCGCACAAGAGCGAGAAGGAGCCGCAGCCGCGATGGCCCGCCGCAGCACGAAGACCCCGCCGCCGGACGACTTCGAGGAGAAGATCCTCGACATCGACGTCGTCGACGAAATGCAGGGCTCCTTCCTCGAGTACGCGTACTCGGTGATCTACTCCCGGGCCCTTCCGGACGCCCGCGACGGTATGAAGCCGGTGCACCGCCGCATCGTCTACCAGATGAACGAGATGGGCCTGCGCCCCGACCGCGGCTATGTGAAGTGCGCCCGTGTGGTCGGCGAGGTCATGGGTAAGCTGCACCCGCACGGCGACGCGTCGATCTACGACGCCCTGGTGCGGATGGCGCAGCCGTTCTCGATGCGCCTGCCGCTGGTCGACGGCCACGGCAACTTCGGCTCCCTCGGCAACGACGACCCGCCGGCCGCCATGCGGTACACCGAGTGCCGGATGGCGGATGCCACCAGCCTGATGACGGAGTCGATCGACGAGGACACCGTCGACTTCCAGTCGAACTACGACGGCCAGGAGCGGGAGCCGGTCGCGCTCCCCGCCGCCTATCCGAACCTGCTGGTCAACGGCTCGTCCGGGATCGCCGTCGGCATGGCGACGAATATGCCGCCGCACAATCTGGGTGAGGTCATCGCCGCCGCCCGGCATCTGATCAAGCACCCGGGCGCGGACCTCGAGACGCTGATGCGCTTCGTCCCCGGGCCCGACCTGCCGACCGGCGGCCGGATCGTGGGCCTGAACGGCATCAAGGACGCGTACGAGACCGGCCGCGGCACCTTCAAGATCCGCGCGACGGCCTCTGTGGACGACGTCACGGCGCGCCGCAAGGGCCTGGTGATCACCGAACTGCCCTTCACGGTCGGCCCGGAGAAGGTGATCGCGAAGATCAAGGACCTGGTCTCGGCGAAGAAGCTCCAGGGCATCGCGGACGTCAAGGACCTCACCGACCGGCAGCACGGTCTGCGGCTGGTCATCGAGGTCAAGAACGGGTTCATCCCCGAGGCCGTGCTGGAGCAGCTCTACAAGCTGACGCCGATGGAGGAGTCCTTCGGCATCAACAATGTGGCGCTGGTGGACGGGCAGCCGCTCACCCTGGGGCTCAAGGAGCTGCTCGAGGTCTATCTCGATCACCGCTTCGAGGTCGTGCGGCGGCGCAGCGAGTTCCGGCGGGCCAAGCGGCGCGACCGGTTGCACCTGGTCGAGGGCCTGCTTGTCGCGCTTCTCGACATCGACGAGGTCATCCGGCTCATCCGGTCGAGTGACAATTCCGCGCAGGCGAAGGAGCGGCTGATCGAGCGCTTCTCGCTCAGCGAAATCCAGACTCAGTACATTCTGGACACTCCGCTCCGCCGGCTGACCAGGTTCGACCGGATCGAGCTGGAGAGCGAACGAGACCGGCTCAACGGCGAGATCGACGAGCTGACCGGGATCCTCGACTCGGACACCGAGCTGCGCAAGCTGGTCTCGACCGAACTGGCCGCGGTGGCCAAGAAGTTCGGCACCGAGCGGCGCACGGTGCTGCTCGAGTCGGCGGGTACACCGCTCGCTGCGGTGGCGCTGGAGGTCGCGGACGACCCGTGCCGGGTCCTGCTGTCCTCGACCGGTCTGCTGGCCCGCACCGCCAATGGCGAGCCCCTGGGGCACGAGGGCGGAAAGCGCGCCAAGCACGATGTGATCGTTTCGGCGGTGCCGGCGACACAGCGCGGCGATGTGGGCGCTGTGACCTCAGCCGGACGGCTGCTGCGGCTCGCGGTGATCGACCTTCCGCAGCTTCCGGACACGGTGTCCTCGCCCAATCTGTCGGGCGGTGCGCCGGTCTCGGAGTTCCTGTCGCTGGAGGAGGACGAGACGGTCATCTGCCTCACCACGCTCGACGAGTCCTCGCCGGGCCTCGCGCTCGGCACGCTGCAGGGTGTCGTCAAGCGCGTCGTCCCCGACTACCCGTCGAACAAGGACGAGTTGGAGGTCATCACCCTCAAGGAAGGTGACCGGATCGTCGGCGGGACCGAGCTGCGTACGGGCGAGGAGGACCTGGTCTTCATCACCTCCGACGCCCAGCTGCTGCGCTACCAGGCCTCGCAGGTACGGCCGCAGGGCCGGGCGGCCGGCGGCATGGCCGGCATCAAGCTGGCGGACGGCGCCGAGGTGCTCTCGTTCACGGCGGTCGACCCGGCCGGCGACGCGGTGGTCTTCACCATCGCGGGCTCGCACGGCACGCTGGACGACTCGGTGACGACGTGGAAGCTCACCCCCTTCGACCAGTACCCGCGCAAGGGGCGGGCCACGGGCGGCGTGCGCTGCCAGCGCTTCCTCAAGGGCGAGGATGTGCTGGTGCTGGCCTGGGCGGGCGCGGCACCGGCCCGTGCGGCGCAGAAGAACGGCGCACCGGCCGAGCTCCCGGAGCTGGACCCGCGGCGTGACGGCTCGGGTACGCCGGTGACGTCGGCGGTCGCGGTGTTGGCGGGCCCGTTGAGCTAGTCGAGCTGCTGGAGCGCGGTCTCCGCCGGCTCCGCTGTCTCATCCGGTTCGGCCGGTACGTACCGTAGGACGCCCCATATGCTCCGCTCGTCGGGGGCGTCCTGCGGACCGGTCTGCGCGCAGGACTCCAGCTGCTTGCGCAGCGCCCCGGCGTCGACGCCCGAGCCGATCAGCACGAGCTGCGTCAGCCGCTCCTCGCCGGGCACCCAGCGTGACGGGTAGAACCGCAGAAACCGGCCGACGGCATGGACGGCGTACCGGTTGTCCGGGTCGGCGGTTCCGAAGTCGACGAATCCCTTGATCCGGTAGAGCCCTTCGGGCCTGGAGTCGAGGAACTCCATGAGCCGGCGCGGGTGCATGGGCGCGTCCGCCGTGAAGGCGAGGCTCTCGTACGCGGTGTGCAGATGGTTCGTATGGCCGTGGTCGTGGTCGTACTCGTCCGCGTACAGGTCCTCGAAGGAACAGCTGGCGTACCTTCTCCTGCCGCTCCGGCCGCACCGCGGGGTCGAAGAGCATCTGCGGGTCGACCCGCCCGTGTTCCACGGTGATCGCGGGCGTGCCCGCACCGAGCTCGCCGAGCGTCCCGAGCACTCGTCCCAGTGCGTCCGGCTCCACCCGGTCCGCCTTGTTCAGAACGACGAGATCCGCGATCGCGAGATGCCGGTCGATCTCGGGGTGCCGCGCCCGGGTCGCGTCGAACTCGGCCGCGTCGACGACCTCGACCAGCCCCCCGTACACGATGCGCGGATTGTCGCTGGCCAGCAGCATCCGTACGAGCTCCTGCGGCTCGGCAAGCCCACTGGCCTCGATGACGATGACGTCGATACGCGCGGCGGGCCGGGTGAGCTTCTCCAGATAGTCGTCCAGCTCACTCGCGTCGACGGCACAGCACAGACAGCCGTTTCCGAGGGACACGGTGGAGCCGACCTGCCCTGCGACGGTCATGGCGTCGATCTCGATGGAGCCGAAGTCATTGACGACGACACCGATGCGGGTGCCGCCGTTGCGACGGAGCAGGTGGTTGAGGAGGGTGGTCTTGCCGGATCCCAGAAAGCCCGCGAGGGCGACGACGGGGATCTGCGGCTTGCTCAAGGGGGCACCTCGGGGATTCACGACTGTGGCGGGGGCTCCCCAGGATATGGGCGCGGCGCGAAGTGAACGGTTGTTAGCGGCGCGCAGCGGGCACACATGGGACACGGCCCACGGATATACGCCACCGCGTTCCCTCTGTGCGCCGTTTTCTCCGCCTCCCGGCCGATCAGAGCCGCTCGGCACTCTGGGAGTCGGTACACGCAGTCACCGGCCTCCACATCGGCCGGTCGCCTGTGAATCGGGGGTTGACATGAGCACACAGGGGAACGGCAACCGGGGTGTCATCGCCGGTGTCGCGGTTGTCTTCCTGAGCGCATTGGCGGTCATCGGACTGGTCGCTGCGCTCAGCCTCGCCATCAGCGCCACGATGAAGGAACTCGCGCCCGACACGGACGTCTCTGCCGCCAATGCGGTTTTCTCCGGTCTGGCCTTCGGCGCGGTGATCGTCGCCCTGGTGATTCAGCACCAGCAAATGCACCGCCAGAACAGCAACCTGAGCACCCAGCTGGAGCACATGGAGCAGGCCAACGGTTTCCAGCGCCGCGCCGACATCACCAACCAGCAGCGACTCCATTTCGAGCTGCTGAGCAAGGCGATGGACGATCCGGACCTGGCCGCTGTCCTGGACACCTACGACGCCGCGTTATCGCCGGTGAAGCAGCGTCAGTTCCTCTACGCCAATGCCCTGTACCAGCACGTTCTGCACGCCTACCGGATCGGGGCGGCAAGCGAGGACGACGTCCGGGGACACCTTCGAGTGATTTGCCGGAACCCCATCTTCCGCGAGTTCTGGGCTGCTACAAGGGACCATCGCGCCAGCGTGAGTTACGAATCGCAGGAGGCCTACCTGGGGCGGCTGGTCGATCGCCTCATCAACCGTCAGGGGGATGACGGCCGTGGCTGGTGGGCCGACTGACGCTGCGTGTGTGATCTTGACTTAGAACGGCGATTCATCGCACCCCTACCACCCTCCGAGGATCCCCCAATTGAAGATCGTGCGCCGGATCGGAGCATCTCCCCGTCAGCGCGGAAGCATGTCAGGACAGACATGCCCGGACATCTTCGAGCTGAGTGACGGCAGCTTCGCCGTCATCGGCACAGACGCCACGGAGGTGCTCGACCATGAGCTCCCCTCCGACGCAGGACGCGCCGACTACGAGCGGATCGTGATCATCAGTCGCGACACGCTCATCAGAGCGAAGGCAGACATCCCGGACGCTTGATCGGCGCAGGGACCCACACGTGCTCGGCGCCCACAGGTGCCGAGCACGTTGTCGTTCACGGTCTGCCTGTCAGGAGCGACAGGCCTCCACTTCACTGAACTGCGCTGTCGGCCAGCCGGTGTTGGCCGTGACCGTGAGCCGCAGATGGCGCGTCGTGGTGCCGGCCGGCAGCGGGACGGTGACCGTGTTGCCTGCCGGACGGCGGGCGGCGGCAGTTTCAGCACCAGGCGGGTCACCCCCGTAGCCTCGCCGAGGTCGATCGTCAGCGACTGCGGGAAGGCGTAGTTGGTGCTCTCCCAGTACGAGTTGGCGTCACCGTCGACCGCCTTGCCCGGGGTGCAGACGTCGACCGAGCCGGTCGCACCGGCCTTTCCGTAGCTCCCAGCGGCCCGCTTGCGGTCGGTGGGATGCCTCCCGGTCAGTACGGTGTACCAGGGATCAGCACCGCGCAGCGTGACCCGGTCGACGACGACATGGTCGGTGAGCCTGAATGTGCCCTGCGGGATGGACACCTCCTTGGCCTGCGCCTTGCCCGCGTCGACGGCCCGCTGGAGGCGGCGGTCGAGTCCGCGGCGCCGCCCCCGTCGGCACCGTAGTCCGTCACGGACAGTGATCCCGCGGGCCGGCCGACGGGCGCGGCGACCTGGAGATTTCAGAAAGAACGTTCGGCCCTCTACCGTTCCTAGGCATGAGTCCCGTACCGACCGCTCCCGCCCGGCGCCGGCGGTTCGGCTGGCCGCAGCGGGTCTTCTCCCAGGTCCTGCTGATGCAGCTGGCCATCGCCACCGGTGTCACCGTGCTGGCCACCGGCCTCTTCCTCGCCCCGCTCAGCGCGCAGCTCGACGATCAGGCGATGCGCCGGGCGCTCGCCATCGCCCAGACCACCGCTTCCCCGGAAGTCGCCGACGAGCTGCTCGGCTCACGGCCGACGGCCGGTGGTCCGGTTCAGGCCAAGGCCGAGCGGATACGACAGGCGACCGGCGCCGAGTACGTCGTGATCATGGACAGGCGTGGCGTGCGCTGGTCCCACACCGCCCCCGAGCAGATCGGCCGGGTCGTCTCCACCGATCCCAGCGACGCCCTCGCGGGCAACGAGGTGCTGGAGATCGACAGCGGAACGCTCGGCCGATCCGCCCGCGGGAAGGTGCCGCTGCGGGACAGTAGCGGCACGATCGTCGGCGCGGTGTCGGTCGGTATCGAGTACGACAGCGTGCGCGCCAGGCTGCTGGCGGCGATCCCGGGACTGCTCGCATATGCCGGCGGGGCCCTGGCCGTCGGAGCCCTTGCCGCCTATCTGATCTCCCGCAGGCTCCAGCGGCAGACCCACGACCTGGCCTTCTCCGATATCTCCGCTCTGCTGGCGGAGCGCGAGGCAATGCTGCACGGCATCCGGGAAGGAGTCGTGGCCCTCGACGCCACGGGCAGGATCCGGCTGATGAACGACGAGGCACAGCGGCTGCTCGGCCTGGGCGACGAGGCGATGGGGCTGCCGCTCGACGAGGTCCTCGGCGACGGCCGCACCACCGATGTACTGGCGGGCCGGGTCACCGGCGAGGACCTGCTGACCGTGCGGGGCAGCCGGGTGCTGATCGCCAACCGGATGCCGACCGACGACGGCGGCGCCGTCGCCACCCTGCGCGACCGCACCGAGCTGGAGCAGCTGGGCCGCGAGCTGGACTCCACCCGCGGCCTGATCGACGCCCTGCGGGCGCAGGACCATGAGCACGCCAACCGGATGCACACCCTGCTCGGGCTCCTCGAGCTGGAGATGCACGAGGACGCGGTGGAGTTCGTCACCGAGGTGGTCGGGGTGCACCGAGCCACCGCGGAGCAGATCACCGAAAAGATCCACGACCCGCTGCTCGCCGCGCTGCTGGTGGGCAAGGCGACGGTGGCGGCGGAGCGGGGCGTATCGCTGCGTATCGCGCCCGGCACGCTGCTGCCGGACCGGCTGGTGGACCCGCGCGGTCTGGTGACGGTCGTCGGCAATCTGGTGGACAACGCTCTGGACGCGGCCGGCGGCTCGGACGACCCGCGGATCGAGATCGAGCTTCGTACGGAGGGCCGCACGGCCGTGCTGCGGATCGCGGACAGCGGTCCCGGAGTCCCGCCCGAGCAGCAAGAGTTGATCTTCACTGAGGGCTGGTCCACCAAGGAACTTCCGGTCCACGGCAAGCGCGGTCTCGGGCTGGCGATGGTGCGCAGGCTGGCGGAGCGGCAGGGCGGAAGCGCGCGAGTACGCGACGCGGCGGGCGGGGGCGCCGAATTCACCGTCGTACTCCCGGAGGCGCTGACCGAGCCGGGACTGGCCACCGCCGAGGGGGCGCGATGACCGAGGGACGCGCCGAACAGGCGGCCAAGGACCTGATCGACGTACTGGTGGTGGACGACGACGTCCGGGTCGCGGAGATCAACGCGGCCTATGTGTCCAAAGTGCCGGGCTTCCGGGTCTCCGCGACGGCGCACTCGGCCGCCGAGGCGCTCGCCCGGATCGCCGACAGGCCGGTGGATCTGATCCTGCTCGACCACTATCTGCCGGACGGGAACGGTCTTGCGGTCGTACGGGAGCTGCGTCGGCTCGGCCACCAGACCGACGTGATCATGGTGACAGCGGCGCGTGATGTCGCCACCGTCCAGGCGGCGATGCGCCATGGCGCGCTGCAGTATCTGGTGAAACCGTTCAACTTCGCGGGTCTGCGCACCAAGTTGGAGGCGTACTCCATGCTGCGCCGCACTCTGGAGGGCGGTGGCGAGGCGGAACAGGCGGAGGTGGACCGTATGTTCGGGGCCCTGTCGGCCGGTTCCGTCGCGCCCGACCTGCCCAAGGGCCACTCGCCGACTACCGCCGAGCTGGTACGCCAGGTGCTGCTGACCGCCGAGGGGCCGCTCCCCACCCAGGAGATCGCAGAACGGGCGGGCGTGAGCCGGCAGACCGCGCAGCGCTATCTGAAGCTGCTGGAGCGGACAAGCAGGGTGCGGCTCAGTCTCAAGTACGGCGAGACCGGCCGTCCGGAGCACCGCTACGTGTGGTCCTCGCGCGCCTGATTCTTGAGCCACCGCGGCCGCAACATCAAGCCCCGTCCGGGCCGGCTTTCAAGCCCACCCGGCCGCCTTCAAGCCCGTCCGGGCCGCCTTCAGCCCGTCCGGCGATTGAGGACCAAAACGGCCCCGGGCGTACCCGGGCTCACACCGCTCCCGCACCTGTCAGCGCCCGCACCTCCGTCTCCGCGTGCTTCGCCCCGTCCGGCTGCTCCGCCGAGGTGGCGGTGCCGATCCAGCCCGCCAGGAAACCCAGCGGGATGGAGACCAGGCCGGGGTTCTGCAGCGGGAAGACATGAAAGTCCACGCCTGGGAACAGCGCCTCTGGGCTGCCCGAGACGACCGGCGAAAGCACCACCAGGAGCAGGGCCGGGACCAGCCCTCCGTACACCGACCAGACCGCCCCACGCGTGGTGAAGCTCCGCCAGAACAGCGAGTAGAGCAGTACGGGCAGATTGGCGGAGGCGGCGACCGCGAAGGCCAGGCCCACCAGGAACGCGACGTTCAGGTCCCGGGCGAGCAGGCCGAGCGCGATGGCGGCCACGCCGATACCGGCCGCGGCGAGACGGGCGACCGCTACCTCACTGTGCTGTCTGGCATGGCGTCGGCGGAGCGAGGCGTACAGATCGTGGGCGACGGAGGCGGAGGAGGCGAGGGTGATTCCGGCAACGACGGCAAGGATCGTCGCGAAGGCCACGGCCGCGACCACCGCGAAGAGAACGGTGCCACCAGTGGATCCCGCTCCTCCGCCGAGGTCCAGCGCGAGCAGCGGAACCGCGGTGTTCCCTGCGGCGTTCGACTTCCGCACCTCGTCGGTGCCGACCACCGCAGCCGCACCGAAGCCGAGCACGATCGTCATCAGATAGAAGCTGCCGATGAGACCGATCGACCAGACGACCGAGCGGCGGGCGGCCCGCGCGGTCGGCACGGTGTAGAAGCGGGACAGAATGTGCGGCAGGCCGGCCGTGCCCAGAACCAGCGCCAGTCCGAGGCTGATGAAGTCGAGGCGCGCGGTCCAGTCCCCGCCGTACTTGAGGCCGGGCGAGAGGAAGTCCTTGCCGTGGCCGCTGCGTTCGGCTGCGGTGTTGAGCAGTTGGTTGAAGTCGCCGTGGAAACGCGTCAGTACGAGCACGGTCATCACGATCGCGCCCGCCATCAGCAGCACGGCCTTCACGATCTGGATCCAGGTGGTGGCTCGCATCCCTCCCAACGACACATAGATCACCATCAGGGCACCCACGCCGATCACGGTCCACGAGCGCGCGGCCTCGCTCGTACCGCCGAGCAGCAGCGCGACCAGGCTCCCGGCTCCCACCATCTGCGCCACCAGATAGAGAACGGACACGGTGACCGAAGAAGTTCCCGCGGCGATACGGACGGGCCGCTCTCTCATCCTCGAGGCAACGACATCGGCGAGGGTGAACCGGCCGCAGTTGCGCACGAGTTCGGCAACGAGGAACAGAACCACCAGCCAGGCGACCAGGAAGCCCACGGAATAGAGCATCCCGTCGTAGCCGAACAGGGCGATGAGGCCGGAGATCCCGAGGAAGGATGCGGCGGACATGTAGTCGCCGGCGATGGCGAACCCGTTCTCCATGGGGGAGAAGAGCCGCCCGCCGACGTAGAACTCCTCTGCCGAGCCACGCCTGTTGTGGCCCACCCAGCTGGTGATGCCGAGAGTGACCGCGATGAACGCGCTGAACAGCAGCAGCGCCAGGCTCTGGTGGTCGTCGCTCAACGCTCGGTCCCTCGTGCCGTCTCCTGTGCCCTCGTCTGGTCATACACGGTCCAGCGCAGATCCAGGGCCGCGCGGTCCCTTCGCAGCCGGGCATGGCGTGCGTACGCCCAGGTCAGCAGGAAGGTGGTGAGGAACTGTCCGAGGCCCGCGACCATCGCCACATTCACCGCTCCCGCCACCGGCCGGGCCATCAGGCCGGGAGCGGTGGTCGCCGCGACGACATACGCCAAGTACCAGACGAGGAAGGCGAGAACGGCGGGGCCGACGAACCTCCGGTAGCGGCTGCGCACCTCCTGGAAGGCGGCGCTGCGCTGCACTTCCAGATAGATGTCGGCCGCGCCCGGTCCGGCACTCTCCCGGTTCGCGCGCGGGTCCGGCACGACGGGCGTGGGGGCGCCCGTGCCGTCCAGCTCGCCCCAGCCGGAGGCCAGCGCGTCGTACCACGGGTCGTCGAGCCGCACCGCAGCGGCATCCCGCCCTTCCTGCTTCTCCACCGATCAGCTCTCCTTGTCAGCGAACCGTTTCAGCTCGCATGCCCAAGGATGGACAGAGCGGGAAGATCCCGGACTCTTCTCCTGCCCGTCTTCACCCCATCAGGTGACGCTTGTCCCGGTTGGCTGCGCGAGTCCCACGCGGTAGGAGCCGACCCCGAGATCGGACCAGGGGTGGAGCCTGCGGCTCCACCCCTGGGTGGCGGGGGCGCCGTCAGGCGTCGATCCGCGAGCGGTCCAGCGTCGCCGCCGAGCTGGTGATGAACTCCTTGCGGGGCGCGACCTCATTGCCCATCAGCAGGTCGAAGACCTGCTCGGAGGAGTCCAGGTCGCCGATGTTGATCCGGCGCAGCGTGCGGTGGCGCGGGTCCATCGTGGTCTCCGCCAGCTGGTCGGCGTCCATCTCGCCGAGGCCCTTGTAGCGCTGGATGGAGTCCTTGAAACGGACTCCCTTGCGCTGGAACTCCAGCAGCGTCTGCCGCAGCTCGCTGTCGGAGTACGTGTACACATACTTGTCCTGGCCCTTCTTGGGCTGGACCAGCTCGATCCGGTGCAGCGGCGGCACGGCGGCGAACACCCGGCCCGCCTCCACCATCGGCCGCATATAGCGCTGGAAGAGCGTGAGCAGCAAGATGCGAATGTGGGCGCCGTCGACGTCGGCGTCGACCAGCAGAACGATCTTGCCGTAGCGGGCGGCGTCGATGTCAAAGGTCCGCCCGGACCCCGCTCCTATGACCTGGATGATCGCGCCGCACTCGGCGTTCTTGAGCATGTCCGTGACGGACGCCTTCTGGACGTTCAGGATCTTGCCGCGGATCGGCAGAAGCGCCTGGAACTCGCTGTTCCGCGCGAGCTTGGCGGTGCCGAGTGCGGAATCCCCCTCGACGATGAAGAGCTCGCTGCGCTCCACGTCGTCGCTGCGGCAGTCGGCGAGCTTGGCCGGCAGCGAGGAGGTCTCCAGCGCGGTCTTACGACGCTGCGCGTCCTTGTGCTGACGGGCCGCGATGCGCGTACGGGCGGCGGCAACGGCCTTCTCCATCACCGCACGGGCCTGCGCCTTGTCGTCGCGCTTGGTGGAGGTCAGAAACGCCTTGAGCTCCTTGGCGACGACGTTGGCGACGATCCTGTTGGCCGCCGAGGTGCCCAGCACCTCCTTGGTCTGGCCCTCGAACTGCGGCTCCGCCAGCCGGACCGTGACGACCGCGGTGAGACCCTCCAGGGCGTCATCCTTGACGATGTCGTCCTCGGCGACGCGCAGCAGCTTGGCCGAGCGCAGCACCTCGTTCATCGTCTTGGTGATGGAGCGCTCGAAGCCGGTCACATGGGTGCCGCCCTTGGGGGTGGCGATGATGTTGACGAAGGACTTGACCGCGGTGTCGTATCCCGTGCCCCAGCGGAGGGCAATGTCGACGCCGAGCTCGCGGGTGACCTCGGTGGGCGTCATATGACCGCGGTCGTCGAGGACCGGGACGGTCTCCTTGAAGGTGCCCTGCCCGGTCAGGCGCTGCACGTCGCAGACCGCCTTGTCCTGGGCCAGGTATTCGCAGAACTCACTGATGCCGCCGTCGAAGCGGAAGATCTCCTCGTTCTTGCCCGCGCCCTCCAGGTCCCGCTCGTCCCGGACCACGATCGTCAGACCGGGCACCAGGAAGGCGGTCTGGCGGGCGCGCTGGTGGAGGTTGTCCAGTGAGAGCTTGGCGTCCTTGAGGAAGATCTGCCGGTCGGCCCAGTACCGTACGCGCGTCCCGGTGCGGGTCTTGGGCACCCGCTTGCCCTTGAGCAGCCCGTTCCCCGGGTCGAAGGGCGCGTCGGGTCCCGACTCGGTGAAGATGCCGGGGACACCGCGGCGGAAGCTGATCAGGTGGGTCGCGCTCCCCCGGTCGACCTCGACGTCGAGGCGCGCGGAGAGGGCGTTGACGACGGAGGCGCCCACGCCGTGCAGTCCGCCCGACGCGGCGTACGAGCCGCCGCCGAACTTTCCGCCGGCGTGCAGCTTGGTCATCACGACCTCGACACCGGAGAGCCCGGTCTTGGGCTCGATATCGACAGGGATGCCTCGGCCGTTGTCCTTGACCTCGACGGATCCGTCCTCGTGAAGGATCACCTCGATGTGGTCGCAGTGGCCGCCGAGGGCTTCGTCCACGGAATTGTCGATGATCTCCCAGAGGCAGTGCATCAGGCCGCGGCTGTCGGTGGACCCGATGTACATGCCCGGGCGTTTGCGGACCGCCTCGAGCCCCTCGAGTACGAGCAGGTGCCGCGCTGTGTAGTTGGAACCGTCACGGTCTGCTGTCAGCAGCGCTGTGGACGGCGCGGACGTTTCGGCGGTCACGCGGTTCGCTCCTCGCTGAATTTGAGATGTGGCCCAGTGGGGTAAGGGGCCGGCGTCGGTCGACGCTCAGAGGGTACCGAGGCCTGGTAGAGCCGATGTAACGCCACCCTATTGATTTCTCATGCTAGTCCAGCCTCGCATGCATGTTCGATCCCTCGATGGAGTGACGTGCACATCACGTTCCCTTCCAGGCATGAACCATTTAGGCTCCGGGCACGTCCTCATGAACAACCGGCAACCCAGCCGGGAGGGCCAATAGAGACAAGCAACGCGAAATCCGTAGAGCGAAGCAATACGGCTCATTCGCCGCCAACCGGCAGCAGACAGCCACCTTGGGAAAGAAGTTTCCAGGAGAAGCCACGAGCGGGAACGTTTTCGGCCTGGTTGGATGTTGACCCTGGTACGACAGCTCGTCGAGCTAGAGAAGAGGCGACGTGACTACTGTTCTGACCCCCGCGAGCCCACTGACGGCCGCTGACCGCTGCGACCGCTGCGGCGCCCAGGCTTATCTGCGCGTCGTCCTGAGCAGCGGCGGTGAACTGCTCTTCTGTGCCCACCACGGGCGCAAGTTCGAGCCGGAACTCAAGAAGATCGCCGCGGAAATACAGGATGAGACCGACCGACTGACGGCCGTGCCGGCCAGCGTTGGTGAAGAGGAACACTGACACCTCGCATCCACGACGAGCCAAGGCCGGTCCAGGATCGGCTGACGGGCGGCCACCCCTGAATACCAGGGGCGGCCGCCCGCTCTCATAGCGTGACTGCCGCGGCGTAGGCGAACCCGGCGGAAGGCGACCTACGAAGGGGCCACCGCCGAGATCCGCGTGTACACCCCGGGGCTGTCGGCCCGGCCGCAGCCGCCGCCCCAGGAGACCAGTCCGATGAGCCGCCCGCGAGCCACCAGCGGGCCTCCACTGTCCCCCTGACAGGCGTCGCGCCCGCCCTGCGGGTCTCCGGCGCAGAGCATCGTGGACTTCAGATACTTCCCGCCCAGGCCCCCTGGATAGGCCTGCCCGCAGACAGCGTCCGACAGCACCGTCACGCGTGCGGCGCGCAAGGAGAACGCGTAGCTGGCGTTCCCCGTCGTATCGCCCCAGCCGTACACAGTGGCGCTCGTACCCGGCTCGTACGCCGGGTCGCCGGCGCCGGCCAGGGGGATCACCTGGGAGGCGGGCAGCGCCTCGGCCAGAGTCAGCACCGCCACGTCCGGGCTGTTCGTCTGCGAGTTGTACGTCGGCGCGACCCGGGCGTTGCTCACCCGGATCTCCCTGCCTCCCGCGCCGAGCAGCTGCGTGCGCCCCGCGAGGACCGCCAGGTCACGCACCTCGCGCACATCGACGCCGAGTACGGTCCGGCTCAGGCAGTGGGCGGCCGTCATGACCTTCTTCGGCGACACCACCACACCGCCGCAGAACTGACCTGCTCGCGTTCCGCCGAACCGGTCACGGCTGGACAGCGCCACCACCCACGGGCTGTCGGCAGCCTTTGCCGGATAGCCGCCGATGACCACGCTGTCGGCGGCCGCGAGAGGGGGCGAAGCGAACGGCGCCACGGCCGCCGCTGCGATCAGGGCCGACGCCATGATCAGGGCTCGAACGATGGGTCGCCGCATACGGCCTCCTGACTCTGGGTGAATTCCGTCCACTCAGAGTCAGTCAGGGCGCCGCCGCCCGCACCCGCGCACACGCCGAGGGCCCGGTTCCCCAACAGGATCCGGGCCCTCGACCGACATACCGCGTACTGCTGTGACGACCTAGTCGAGGTAGTCGCGCAGAACCTGCGAACGCGACGGGTGACGCAGCTTCGACATGGTCTTGGACTCGATCTGACGGATGCGCTCACGCGTCACGCCGTAGACCTTGCCGATCTCGTCCAGGGTCTTCGGCTGGCCGTCCGTGAGACCGAAGCGCATGGAGACAACGCCCGCCTCACGCTCGGACAGGGTGTCGAGCACCGAGTGCAGCTGCTCCTGCAGAAGCGTGAAGCTGACCGCGTCGGCCGGCACGACCGCCTCGGAGTCCTCGATCAGGTCACCGAACTCGCTGTCGCCGTCCTCACCGAGCGGGGTGTGCAGCGAGATCGGCTCGCGGCCGTACTTCTGGACCTCGATGACCTTCTCGGGGGTCATGTCGAGTTCCTTGGCCAGCTCCTCCGGGGTGGGCTCGCGGCCCAGGTCCTGGAGCATCTGGCGCTGCACGCGCGCGAGCTTGTTGATGACCTCGACCATGTGCACCGGGATACGGATGGTGCGGGCCTGGTCGGCCATGGCTCGGGTGATCGCCTGACGGATCCACCAGGTGGCGTACGTGGAGAACTTGTAGCCCTTGGTGTAGTCGAACTTCTCGACCGCGCGGATCAGACCGAGGTTGCCCTCCTGGATCAGGTCCAGGAAGAGCATGCCGCGACCGGTGTAACGCTTGGCGAGCGAGACGACCAGTCGGAGGTTGGCCTCGAGCAGGTGGTTCTTGGCTCGGCGGCCGTCCTCGGCGATGATCTCCAGCTCGCGCTTGAGCTTCGGCGCGAGCTTGTCGGAGTTCGCCAGCTTGTCCTCGGCGAACAGACCCGCCTCGATGCGCTTGGCGAGCTCTACCTCCTGCTCGGCGTTGAGGAGCGGGACCTTGCCGATCTGCTTGAGGTAGTCCTTGACCGGGTCAGCGGTGGCGCCGGCGACGGCGACCTGCTGGGCAGGCGCGTCGTCCTCGTCGTCGTCGGAGAGGACGAAGCCCTTGTTCTCGCCCTCGGCCTCTTCCTCCTCGCCCTTTCCACCGGGCTGGGCCTCATCGAGCAGCTCTTCGCCCTCGGCGGCCTCGTCGGCGTCCTTCTTGCCCGCGGTCTTCTTGGCCACGGTCTTCTTGGCGGCGGTCTTCTTCGCCACCGCCTTCTTGGCCGCCGTCTTCTTGGCGGCCGTCTTCTTGGCAGGCGCTGTCGCCGAAGCCTCGTCGGCCGGGGCGTCGGCGGTCTCGGCCGTCGACGCCGCGGTGGCCGCGACGCTCTTCGCCGTGGCGGTCTTGGCCGCGACGGTCTTGGTGGCGGTGCGCTTTGCCGGGCTCTTCGCTGCGACGCTCTTGCGGGCGCGCTTCGGCGACTCCGCGGCACTGACCATCAGCGTCACACCCTCTTCCTCGAGGATCTGGTTGAGGCTGCGCAGAACATTCTTCCACTGGGTTGGCGGAATCTGGTCAGCCTCGAAGGCCCGACGCACGTCATCGCCGGCGATCTGCCCATCAGCCTTTCCCCGCTCGATGAGCGCCATCACAGACTCGGACTCGGCGATCTCCGGCGGGAGCGTACGGGATGTGCTGGCCGACACGAACAACCTCTCGGAACGATGGAAAACGGCTTCCGGCCCCACCCATGATCGGGCCGGAGCCGACGACCACCGGGCTGCGGATGTGCCGGTGGCGCGGGATGAAACCTCGGAGCTGCACAGCGCCGTGTATGGCTGCTGTATTCCCTCCTCGGCTGTCACCTCTTAGGTCATCGCGTTGTTTCGAGGAGTGTTACGCCCAATCCACGTGGCCCGAGTCACACCTCATTTACGACAAAACGGCCAGAGAGGGCGTTCGCCACATAATCGTGTCGCCGGACCCCCTTGGAATCCGGCGACACGCGATGCGTACGCCTCCGCACTCCCTGGCCGCGCCCTGCGGTCAGTGCTCGCGCGGCGCAGGCACGACTCGCTCCACCTCTGAGTGAGCGGTGAGCAGTTGGCGCATGGCCGACTCGGCGGCGTGCGGGTCGCCGGTGGCGAGTGCGTCGGCGATCCGCGCATGGTGGGCCAGAGAGACCTCGGTAGGGCGGTCACAGCCGGTGACCGGGCCGCCGGAGACCTGGAGGGCGGCGGAGACGATGCCGGAGAGGTGCTCGAGCATGCGGTTACTGGCGAGCTGGATGAGGAGGGAGTGGAACTCCGCGTCGGCCCGCGAGAACGTGATCCCGTCCCCCTGAGCGAGGGAGTGACCCATGATCTCGACCATGTCGCCGAGCCGCTGCTGAACGTCCTCACGCCCGTGACCTGCGGCGAGGCGCGCGGCGAGGGGCTCGATGGTCCACCGCAGCTCGCCCAGCTCCCGACGCTGATCGTCCCGCTGCGGGCCGAAGGCACGCCACTCGATGATGTCGGGGTCCAGCAGATTCCAGTCGCTGACCGGACGGACCCGGGTGCCGACATTGGGGCGGGCGCTGACCAGGCCCTTGGCCTCGAGAACGCGTAGGGATTCACGGACGACGGTGCGGGAGACCTCGAAGCGCTGGCCGATCTCCTCGGGGACGAGCGGGCGGTCCGCGCCGAGGTCCCCCGAGACGATCATCTGGCCAAGTTGCTGGACGAGTTGGCCGTGCAGTCCGCGGCCGCGGCTGCCTGCCGCGCGGCGGCCGACCCGGCCCAACTCGGCGTCGGCGCCGTCCCAGGAGGGAGGGCCGACGCGGTCGGCGCCGGGCGACTCCGCGTAGGGGTATCGATCGAGTTCGCCCGGGCCGGCGAGGCCGGACTCGGCGGGGCGGGCGGCGGTCATCATGGTGTGCGCAAGGGTACTCACGCATCCTTTGTCGGCGCGGCTCCCGTGGCCCTTGAGGTCTTTGGTGAAAAGCACACGAAAGGGTGATCGGCGCTCGCCTCACAATTGACGCCTTATCGGAAAGAAACGGGCGCCTTCAAGGGAGTTGCGAACACTTCGTCGAGACCCGGTCGATCATGATCACCAACGTGGCCTGCGACGAAGGCCCGTGAACAGATACGCGCAGATCAAGGCCGAGAGTGACAACGCCAGTGCCGCGCCGAAGGGTTGGGCGACGAGGCGTACGGCGGCCATCAGCCAACGGTCGGCCTGCTGCGGCAGCTGCACCCAGGCCAGCTCGCGCAGCCTGCCGGGAAGTCCGGCGATCGAACGTGCTGGCGGAACGACGAGCGCCGTCTGCACGAGGGGGGCGACGAGGACCGGTACGGCGAGTACGGCGGCCACTCCGGCGGCCGTGACCCGGAAGACTCCGGCGGCGAGCAGTCCGGCCCAGGCGCAGCCGACCGCGAGCCCGCCCCAACTGGCCACCAGAGCAGGCAAGTTCCGCGGGGCGGGAGTCATGTCGGTGCCATACACAAGGCGGAGGGCCTGGGCGTCGGCCACCGCAACGAGGAGCGCGAGCAGCAGGGCGAACACGGAGGTCACCGTGAGTTTGGCGAGGAGGAGGCCGAGGCGGCGGGGAACGGTGCCGCGGGCGGCGGCGAGCGCCGGATAGCGGAACTCCTCACCGTAGGAGAGCGCCCCGACCAGGCCGGCACCGAAGGCGGCGGGCGGCAGCGGGAGGTATTCGGGCCAGGCGGCGAGCAGGGTCGGCAGCGGGGCGTCGCCGATGCGGGCGAGCAGGACGCAGAGGGCGAGCGAGGCGACGAGCGCGGCCGCCGCGATCAGCGCCGCGGTCCGGACTCCGAGGAGACGGCGGATTTCATAGCGCAGCGGCCTCAGGGGGCTGCGTACGGGGCGCGGCGGGGGCGGGAGAGACATAGGACCGGGGCGCTCCGCCGCGGCCGGGACGGGCCGTTTCTGGGCCTCGCGGGCAGGCTCGGCGCCAGGTGCGGAGTCAGGTGCGGGCGCCGCTGCCGGGCCCGTGTCGCCGATCTCGTCGCTGAGCCGGTGGACGAGTACACCGTGCCGGAAGGCGGTTTCGCCGATCTCGGCGCAACTGCTGCCGTAGACGGAGAGGAGGCTGCCCTCCTCGGTGACCACTTCGACGGAGCGCTGGGCGGCGCGTGCCTCGCGGGCGACGGCGGCGGCGAGTCGGGCGGCGTGCGGAGTGCGGACGGCGATGCGCGGGCGGAGCCTGGTACGGGAGAAGGTTTCCGCGTCCTGGTCGGCAACGAGGCGGCCCTTGTCGAGGGTGATGACACGATCAGCGAGGCGGGCGGCCCCCTTGGGATCACTGGTGGTGTAGAGAACGGTGCCGCCGCACGAGGCGCGGGAGCGCAACAGCCCGTACAGCCAACTGTTCTCACCGGCCGAGAGGCCTCGGCCGGGCTCGTCCAGGATCAGCGTCTGCGGGTCGCCCAAGAGGGCGGAGGCAAGCCCGAGTCTGCGGTCCATACCGAGGGAGAGGGCGTCGAGGCGCTGGCCGGCGAGACCGGCGAGACCGACGACCTCGAGCATCTCGTCGGCACGGGACGCGGGCACTCCAGCGGCTGCGCAGAGCATACGGAGCTGACCCCTGGCCGTCCTAGCGGGATGGCCCGGTACGTCGCCGAGGAGCACACCGACCTCGCGGGCGGGGTGGGCGATGAGATGGAGGGGGCTGCCGCGGAAGTAGGTGACGCCCCGGCCGGACTCGAGATCGAGCATCAGGCGCAGTGCCGCTGTCTTGCCCGAGCCAGGCGCACCGAGAAGGGCCGTGACAGAGCCGGACCGGGCTTCGAAGGTGAGATCGTCGACGGCTGGCGGGAGGTCTCGGCGGCGGGTGCTGGTGAGTCCGATGGCCTGGAGCATCGCTTCTCTCGCGGTAGGTGAGACCGCTCGGCGGCAGGGCGCGTACCGCAGCAAGATAGCGCGACATTTCCGACTTTTGGTGCAGCCGACAGGACCCCGGGTGTCAGACCTCGCTCAGACTTCGGGGCGCAGCATCGGCGGGTTGAGCACGGTGGCGCCGCCTGCCCGGAAGAGCTGGGCAGGGCGGCCGCCCTGCCGGGTGGTGGTCCCGCCCGCCGGGACCAGGAAGCCCGGAGTTCCGGTCACCTTGCGATGGAAGTTCCGGGGATCGAGAGCAACGCCCCAGACCGCTTCGTACACCCGCCGCAGCTCGCCGACGGTGAACTCCGACGGGCAGAAGGCGGTCGCCAGCGAGGAGTACTCGATCTTGGATCGCGCCCTCTCCACCCCGTCGGCCAGGATCCGCGCATGGTCGAAGGCGAGCGCTGCGGGCTGCTCCTCCTCACGGCCGAAGCCGTTCTCCTGGCCCAACAGATCCTCGACAGGGGCCCACCGGGCGCTATTCGCGTCGCCGCCCGCGCGGGGTGCGGGCAGGTCCGGGGCCAGCACCAGATGGGCGACGCTGACGACCCGCATACGAGGGTCCCGCTTGGGGTCGCCATAGGTGGCCAGCTGCTCGAGATGCGCGCCGTTGCCAGGTGCCGGGGAAGCGGGGTCGTGCGCGCACAGCCCGGTCTCCTCGGCGAGCTCGCGTGCTGCGGCCGCCGCCAGATCCTCGTCGCCCCTGACGAAGCCGCCGGGCAGCGCCCACCGGCCCTGAAACGGCGGCTCTCCGCGGCGTACGACCAGCGCGCAGAGCGCATGGCGGCGCACAGTGAGCACGACCAGGTCGACGGTGACAGCAAAGGGCGGAAAGGCCGACGGGTCGTAGGGCGACATGCCGCGATCATAGTCGTCTGCCTGACGATAAACACTCCCTTCTTCACCTGCGTCGACTCTTTCTTCACCTGTTCCGCCAGCCCCGCGCGCCCACCGGCTCAGACCCCCAACTGAAGGCCGTCGGCGGCCTGCTCGACCGTCCCGAGACCGAGCCTGCTGATCCGTGCAGGCGGCGGGGTCACGGGCATCAACGCCCGCTTCTGGTGCCGCGCTGCCCGCTGCGCCTGCGCGCGCGGCTGCGGTTCCCGGCCGCCGTGCCGCCGGGGCGTGTCCCGGCGGACGGGTGCTCCTTCTTGCCGGTGGCCGGCTTGCGAGTCGCCGGCCGGACCTGCTGCGGGCGCGAACGGTGCGGGCGCGCGCCGCCCCGGCGGGTCCCCGAGGAGGCCCGTGTGCCGCGGTCCGTGCGCAGACAGCTGCGCAGCGCCTCCGGATCCAGTCCCTCATTGCACGCCTGGTGCAGAAGCCGGGCGAAGACGTACTCGGGGTCGACGCGAAGGGCGAGTCCAAGGGCGACCCGCGCGCCGGGTTCGTCGCCGGTGGACCTTCTCTGCACTAGCGGGTGGCCGCAGGACGCGTCACGAGTCGTCAGGACCTGCGTTCGCGACTCCGCTAAAGCCGAGCGCGGTGAGAAATTCCAGTGGCGTGAGGACTTCGAGGCCGAGTTCACGGGCTCGCTTCGTCAGACGGTCATCTTTGGTGACCAGCGTGGCCTGCTCGGAGTCAGCTGTGATGCCGATCAGGGCGTCATTGGTGTTGCCGATGTTGCCGGATCGCAGGGCTTCGACGCTGGGCTCGTTGTCGCCCCAAGCGGCGAGGTCGAACTTGGAGACATCGAAGACGAATGCGCCAGTCGGGACAGGACGTCCCAGGCCGAGCACCTGTTGCAGCTTGGCTCGGCGCTCAGGATCCGGCGTCGCGGCTACTTCCTCTTCGAGGATGTGCGTGATGAGGAGCTCGACTCTTCCTTCATCGACGGCCGCGCTGACCACGGAGTAGGCGCCAGGCAGATCGATGATCGGATCCACCGCGTTCGAGTCCAAAACGGCGCGCTGCATGGGACTGATCGTAGGCATCCCGCTCGGGAAAGGCACTCCTCGCGCGTTGGCGCGTTCGCTGGCGGTGCCTGGTGACTTCCATCGATCAGATCGCGACTCTCGCGACGTTCGGGTCCGTGTGGGCGGTCCTCGCGGTCGGGCACAACTTGGCCGATCACGTGATCGGTCAGACCGACTGGCAGGCCGCGGGCAAGGCAGCGCCGTCGGCGACGGATGTCGCCGACGGCGTGAACCCTCGCAAGGGCTGGGGTGCGTGCTTTGCTCACGTGGCCCAGTACCACCTGGTCATGGTCGTGCTGGTGGCCCTGGTGTGGGCCGCTCTGCCGCTGGAGCTTTCATGGCCCGGCCTGGTGGCCGGGTTCGCCGTCTCGGCGGTCACGCACGCGTTCTTCGATCGCCGGTGGCCGGTCAGGTGGCTCCTGGAGCACTGCGGCTCGAAGGGGTTCGCGGAGCTGAAGGCGGGCGGGATGAACGGCATGTATTTGACCGATCAGGCCCTGCATCAGACCGCTCTGCTGGTGTCCGCGTTGCTGATCACTGCGGTGTGAGAGGGGGTCGGGGATGAGGAAGACCCAGGTCAACGCTCCCGACTCGCTGGAAGCGGCTGGTCTGCTCGCGTTTGCTGCGGAGGAAGTTGAGCGTCAATTCGATTCCTTCGATTTCACCCTGCCAGTCCTCGGCGAGGGCCCGCTTGCGGCGGGCCAGGAGGTCCTCCTCGATCTCGTCGAGGCGGGGCAGCATCTTGGGGTTGACGCTGAGCATCGGGCAGCGGATGCAGGCGTGCTCGTGTGCGCAGGGGGTTCCGTAGGGCCGACCGCAGGAGCCGAGCTCGATGCGGCGCTTGTCGAAGTGTTCCTGGAAGTCGGTCCACTCCTCCGGGGTGGGGTCGCGGTATTCCTCCTTCGGCCGTTCGGCCCGGCGCCGGGCGAGGAACTGGTGGTAGTTGCTGATCACGTCCTCGTCGAAGACCGCGACGTAGCCGCGGGTGGTTCGGATATCGAGGTGGCCGAGCAGAGCGGCGCCGATGTGGATCGGCAGGCCGTTGTTGACGAGTTCGGTGGCGAAGAGCCTGCGGAAGTCGTGGGGTGCGAACCTGATGTCCTTGAACTGCGGGTGTGTCAGTGCGAGTTCGTCGCAGGCCCTGCCGATCAGCCGCCAGACGGTGGTGCTGGACATGCCGCGCTGGGTGCCGCCGTGGAAGTTCTGGAACAGGTAGGGCAGCGGTTCGCTCCAGGTCCTCTCGTGGCAGTCGTAGCGGACGCAGACCGGGACGGTGCCGTGCTCGTTGCGGTGACGCCGGATGACCTGGGCGACGACGTGGAAGAGCTCGGCGGACATGGGGATGATCCGTTCGCGGTCGCTCTTGGACGGGGTGACGACGAGCAGAGCCACGACTTCGCCGTTGGGCCGCTGGTATTGCCGGACGCTGAGATGCGTCAGCTCGGTCAGTTCCTCGGCTCGCAGGCCCGCCAGTCGCAGGGTCTCGACGATGGCCCACTGCCAGAAGGCATAGCCCTCGTCCCGGGAGAGGTGTACCAGTTCACCGGTGGCGCGGTTGACCGCTCGGACTGGCGGGCGGTTGTGCCGCTGGTCCTTGGAGGAGACGCGGAGCCAGGTGACGCCCTCGGCGGTGAACTCCTCGCCGTTCTCGACCTTGAGGGCTGCGTCCAGCAGGGTCCGCAGGCGGTGCCATCTGTCGTTGACGTACTGGGTGAGGATCGGCAGGAGGGGCTGGCGGTCGCGGGTGCGGTTGGCCATGCGTTCTTGCAGTCGTCGCCGTCGGACCTGGAACCATCGCAGGTCGGCGTCGCGGATCGGGCAGGGGGCGACCCACTTCGCCCAGCGTTCCGGCTCGGCGGCGGCCCAGCTCTGCAGGTCGAGGTAGAGCGCGCGGATGGCCATCATCGGCCCGTCGACGTCGAGCCGCGGCTTGCCGTCGGGCAGGACCATGAGCCATTCCTTCCACTGCGTGAACGTCTCCTCCGTCAGCTTCAGGTCCTTCTGACCGGGGTTGATCTTCTCGATCTGCTTCCAGAAGGTCCTGACCAGGAGGTTCGTCAGTCCCCGCAGGGTGGAGTAGTCCAGGTTCGCCGAGCGGCGGCGAATGTACTCGACCAGCAGGTCTCTCATCTCGCGGTTGTGGAGCTGGTGGCGGTCGACGGCATCCTCGACGGAGACCTGTCCGCGGGTGACGGCGCCGCGCAGGCTGCGGGGTGCCGACGCGGGGAAGTGGCCCATCTCGTGGAGGATCGGCCAGGCCAGGGTGCCGGCGAAGCTGGTCTTCTCCCCGGCCAGCTCGTGTTTGCGGGACTCGACGGCGTAGTGCAGCAGGGCCTCGGGGGTCAGGTCCTTCAGGTCGATGCCGAAGACGGTCAACGCGCAGCAGACGTCGAACTTGGTCCGGGTCCGGCGGGCCTGGCTCATGGGCAGCTGGTCGGCCCGTCGGCAGAACTCCTCCAGCAAGGGGTCCTGGGCGACGCCGCGGAACCAGGGCGAGTAGTGGAAGAAGCGGTTGCAGCGGAAGCCCAGCAGGGTGGGACGCACCACTCGCAGGGCGAACGCTTGGCCGGCCGCGCAGTTCAGCTTCATGCGAAGGAGCCTGTTGTCCCTGGCGGCGTCCCCGACGGGCCGTCCCTCGTCGTGGCCGGAGGCTTCCCACCGCTCCTGCCACGTGTCTCCGGGGAAGGTGGCGAGGTGGCCGAGGAAGGCACGCATGGAACCGCGTTGCTTCCACTTCAGGGCCTCGGACTGGGAGAAGTGATCGGCCGTGACGTTGACGATGTCCTCCGCCGGCGCCGTGCTGAAGTCGCCCAGCGAGCGCGGCGGCCGGGACGGCGACGGAGGCGGAGCCGGGAGGATCGCGGTCGGCGTGTAGATGCCGTCCAGGACAGGCGCCTCGGCGTCGTGGCGGCGGACCCGGTTCGTCGTCGGGCCCTTGAGCCGCATGCTGTTTCCGGCCTTACTGCCCGGCACCGAACACCGCCTCGATGTCGTCCGCGGCGTACTGGGTCGGCCACGACACCGGCTGAACCGGCCGGGCGTAGTAGGCCCCGAGCTTGTCCAGCAGGTCGTCCAGGCCGACGGCCGTGTAGAGCTCGGTGGTGCTGATATGCGCGTGACGCAAGATCGTCTGCACTTCGTGCAGCTTCAGCTCCGGATCGCGGGCCATTCGCTTCGCGGCGGTATGCCGCAGATCGTGCAGGGTCCAGTTCGCTTTGAGGACCTCGCAGGCCCGCTGGAAGATGCGGCGGGCCGCCCAGTAGGTCAGCGGGCGGTGCTCGCCCCGGCGGGTCCGCCAGACCGGCATCCCCTCCGGCGGCAGGCCGTCCTCCTCCAGGTAGGCGGCGAGGTAGGCCAACCCCTCCGGGGAGGTCGGGACGGGCTGCCGGGCCCGGGTGCCCTTGGAGATCACCCAGAGCTGGCCCTTGGTCCAGTCGATGTCTCCGAGTCCGACTCCCAGCAGCTCGGATGCCCGGGAGGCGGAGGCGAGGTAGTTCGACAGCAGGGCCTTGTCCCGGACGCACTTCATCTGCGCGAACAGCTCGTCCCACTGGTCATCGGGGATGGACCGCGGGTGCCGGACGGGAACCTTCGGCCGCAGCCGTGCTCGTCGGTGCTGCTGGCGGACCTCCAGCGGCGACCGGTGGGCCAGTGCTGCGCGGCGGGCCGCGCTTTCCGGGACCGGGTTGACCACCGGCCCGCGGCCGAAGGGCTGGTGGAAGGCGTAGAAGCCGTGGACCACGGTCAGGTTGTGGGCGATCGTCGACGGCGCGTATCCGGCCCGCAGGGTGGGCTTGCCCGTCTTCGGGTTCACGGACCCGGCCGGGTGGCTGCCGGGGCGTCGCCGTTGACGCTGGGGGTTGCGGGCATGCCGCAGCCATCCGACCAGGGCGGCAGTCTCGGCCTCGGTGACCTGTTCCCATCCCACGTCTAGGGCCCAAAGCACCCGGTGCCAGCGCAGCAGGTCGTAGCCGTAGCTCCGGCAGGTCGCCGTACTGGCGTCGCCGAGCATCCGGTCCCGCAGGTAGACGCTGACCGGCTCGATCTCACGGCCGGCGGCGTCCACCACCAGCCACGGCAGCGACGGCGTCGTACCCGCGACCACGGCCCCGACCCGGGGCAGCCGTACCCGCCCGTCAATCAGATCTCGATGAAGCGAAGGAGTCTCATGCACGATCACATGATCAGAACTCAAGGCCCCCGGACCCAACGAATCCCCGAGTTGGTGCAGTTAACAGACCAGGCGACCCAGCCGGCGAGGGTGAGCGGCGCGGCCGCGTGCTCGGAGTACGGGCCGACGCATCGGCGGGCCAGCGCCCGCCAGAGGCGTAGCGCCGGTTCCGCGTCGGCTCCCTCCATCCATTCCGCGGCCCGGTCGCGGGTGTCCCGGTCCTGCAGACCCAGGATCACAGCGGCCGCCTCGTCATGTGCGATGAGCCGGTCGTCCGCGACATCCGACTCGGCCCGGCCGCCATCCCGCGGTGTCTCCGCGATGCGTTTCATCAGCCGGCGGGCCAGCGCGAGGGTCTCCGCGGCGACCTGCTCACGCCCCGTTCCGTCCAGGATCCTGGGCAGCAGCGCGGAACCCGCGGTGTCCAGCGCCTTCTCCTGATCGGACGCGGCCGGGGTCGTCCAGGGCGCGAGCCGCCCCTCCATCTCCCGCAGGGAGCCGCGCACTTGGACCCCCACGTAGGCGGCGGCCGCGGCCATCACCGAAGTGCCGGGCAGGGCAAGCGCACTGCCTTCGGGCGGGCAGCAGCGCACGTCGGGGCAGCAGTAGGACCAGTAACGGCCGTCGGAGATACAGAGAGCCTCGTAGACGGGCACCTCGAGGGTGCCGCAGGCGGTGCGCAGCCGTTGCGCGAGCGGGCGCAGCCGATCCATCACAGAGCGGCTCGTCTCGCCGTCCGCCGGATCCTGGCAGAGGAAGACGACAATGCCGTCGGGGCGCGAACCGCGACGTTCGCTGCCTTCGATCAGACACTCCGCGAGCTGTTCGGCCACGGGCGACCATTCGCGCGGCGAGCGTGGAATGCCGAGCCTCAGCCGCCCGCCGAAGCGGCCGCGGCTGCCGTGCAGCGCGACAAGCACGATCGAATCGTTCGGATGGAAGCCCATCATGTACGGCAGGGCGTCGGCCAGTTCGGCAGGGCCGCGCAGGGTGATCTGCTGCTCGTCGGTCGGACCGGTGTGTTCGTGGTGCGTGTTCATGGCACGACGGTCTCGTGGCGGCTCCGCCACCGCGACCCCTGTGGATAACTTTATCCACAGGCTCGCGGCTTCGTTCGCGCTTTGTCAGCGCCATCGGGTTGCATGGGGGCATGACCAACGCAGACCGCGCAGATCTCAGGGCCTCGGCCGACTCCGTACTCGCCCGCCTCGTCTCGGACACGACGGGCGCGGCCCGGCTGCGCGGGGACCAGTGGCGGGCGATCGAGGCGCTCGTGGCGGACAAGCGCAGGGCTCTGGTCGTGCAGCGGACCGGGTGGGGCAAGTCTGCGGTGTATTTCGTCGCGACCTCGCTGCTGCGCGAGCGCGGCAGCGGACCGACCGTGATCGTCTCTCCCCTGCTCGCGCTCATGCGCAACCAGGTGGAGGCCGCGGCGCGGGCCGGTATCAGCGCCCGGACCATCAATTCCTCCAACACGGAGGAGTGGGACACGGTCCAGGCCGAGGTGGCCGCGGGCGAGGTGGATGTGCTGCTGGTCAGTCCCGAGCGGCTGAACAATCCCGATTTCCGTGACCAGGTGCTGCCCAAGCTGGCCGCCGCCACCGGTCTGCTGGTGGTGGACGAGGCGCACTGCATCTCCGACTGGGGCCATGACTTCCGGCCCGACTACCGACGGCTGCGCACCATGCTCGCGGAGCTGCCGGCCGGGGTCCCGGTGCTCGCCACGACCGCCACGGCCAATGCCCGTGTGACCGCGGACGTCGCCGAGCAGCTGGGTACGGGGGCGGGCACGGACGCCCTCGTACTGCGTGGCGCTCTGGACCGGGAGAGCCTCAGCCTGAGTGTGCTGCAGCTGCCCGATGCCGCGAACCGGCTGGCCTGGCTCGCCGATCATCTCGGCGAGCTGCCCGGCTCCGGGATCATCTACACGCTCACCGTCGCGGCTGCCGAGGAGGTCACGGCGTATCTGCGCCAGTGCGGGCACACAGTGGCCTCGTACACCGGCCGTACGGAGAACGCCGACCGGCAGCAGGCCGAGGAGGATCTGCTCGCCAACCGCGTCAAGGCTCTCGTCGCCACGTCCGCACTCGGGATGGGCTTCGACAAGCCCGATCTCGGCTTCGTCGTGCACATGGGTTCGCCCTCCTCCCCCATCGCCTACTACCAGCAGGTGGGCCGGGCGGGCCGTGGTGTGGAGCACGCGGAAGTTCTGCTGCTGCCGGGCAAGGAGGACGAGGCGATCTGGCAGTACTTCGCCTCGGTCGCCTTCCCGCCGGAGGAGCTGGTGCGACGCACCCTCGATGTGCTGGCGCAGGCGGGCAGGCCGCTCTCACTGCCCGCGCTGGAGCCGCTGGTCGAACTGCGGCGCACCCGGCTGGAGACCATGCTCAAGGTCCTCGACGTCGACGGTGCGGTGCGCCGGGTGAAGGGCGGCTGGACGACCACGGGCCAGCCCTGGTCGTACGACGCCGAGCGGTATGCGTGGGTCGCCCGGCAGCGGGAGTCCGAGCAGCAGGCGATGCGCGACTACGCGACGTCGACCGGCTGCCGGATGGAGTTCCTGCGACGGCAGTTGGACGACGAGGAAGCGGCACCTTGCGGTCGCTGTGACAACTGCTCGGGGGCCCGGTTCAGTGACAAGGTGTCCGCGGCGGCTCTGGATACCGCACGCGGGGAGCTGGGCAGGCCGGGTGTGGATGTGGAGCCGCGCAAGATGTGGCCGACCGGGCTGGCGGCGGTGGGCGTCAGCCTCAAGGGCCGTATCCCCGAAGGGGAGCAGTCCTTCCCGGGACGTGCGCTGGGGCGGCTTTCCGACATCGGCTGGGGCAATCGGCTGCGGCCGATGCTCGCGGCGCAGGCTCCGGACGGTCCCGTGCCGGACGAGGTGGTGAAGGCCGTGGTGACCGTGCTCGCCGACTGGGCCAAGGGCCCTGGCGGCTGGGCGTCCGGCGCGGCGGACGCACCGCCTCGGCCGGTCGGTGTGGTCACCATCGCCTCCCGCAGCAGGCCTCAGCTGGTCGGATCCCTGGGCGGCCGGATCGCCGAGGTCGGCAGGATGCCGCTGCTGGGCTCTGTCGAGTACGTGCCCGAGGCGTTGGAGGCACGGATCTCGCGCACCAACAGCGCCCAGCGGGTGCGGGCGCTGCACGAGGCGTTCACGGTGCCTCCCCAGCTGGCTGAGACATTGGCCGAAGCCGACGGGCCCGTTCTGCTGGTGGACGACCTATCGGACAGTGGCTGGACCCTCGCGGTGGCGGCGCGACTGCTGCGCAGGGCAGGTGCGCGGGGGGTGTTTCCGCTGGTCCTTGCCGTTCAGACGTGACTGGAGGGTCACCGGCTACGCAAATGGGCAGGGATATGAGCGTCATACCCGCCGATTCCTGTCGGTGGCGCCAAATTGCTCGTTGCCGCATGCTCACGAGGCAGCAAGAATTGGAACGCTCCCCCGCACGGTCCGTTCGCGGTCCGGAAGGGCCGTGCCGCGGTGCGCCCTCACCCGACCCTGCCCGCACCGTGGGCGCGAATGTGAAGGGAGGACCGTGACCTTCGGATTCCCTCCGTCCGCAGCCACTTCGATCACCACGTCGGCCGGCTCCGCCAGCCGACTCGCCAGGATGCTCGAGCCCGCTGAGTGGGCAGCAGCCGGGATACCGCTGCTGCGCAACCCCCGCGAGGTGGTCAGTGGACTGCACACCCGGCACGTGCCGGCGCCGGCGACAGGCGTCGTCGCTGTGCTCGACCACGAGGACCGGCTCGCTGCCAGTGCTTCGTTCTCCCAGCGTTCCGCGCCCGTGGACGGCTGGGAGTTCCGCAACGTGCTGCTGGCGCATCTGCGCCGGGTCATCCCGCACGATCTGCGTCTCCGCGCGCCCGTGCGTACCGCCGTGCTGCTCTACTGCCGTGAGGGCGACGAGCGTTGGACGGAGGAGGACGGAGCGTGGATGTGGGGGCTGCGGGACGCGTGCACTCTGCATGGGCTGCGCTGTGGTGCGTACATCACGCTGACGCGCGGCGGCTGGCAGGTGCTGGGCGAGGGCCGGGGCGGCCGCCGGCCCAACTCCACGTCGTCGCCCGGCCAGTTCTTCGACGGTGCGGCCGAGGCTGAGCCGCTGGCGCTGCGCACCGCGAGCGGCGCGGCTGAAGCGCTCCGGCGCACGGCGGCACGCTGAAGGTGCCACTCTCCGGCTGCCCACGTGGTGGGCAGCCGGGTCACGACCGGACCAGGCGGTCCGTACAGGCCGTGCGGCTCAGACGCCCGTGCCGAGCACGGTGTTGATCCGCTTGGGGTCTCCGCACACGATCAACAGTGCGGTCGCCTTCGCCAGCGCTGCCGGCAGCGCGCGGGCGGCTGCGTCGTCGGCGCCTCCGTTGATCGCGACGACCACCACGGGGCGGGCCGAAGCACGTCCCACCGCGGCGGCGTCGGCGTAGAAGACGTCGTCGCGGGCGTCGTGCTGGGCCCAGTAGGCGGCCTCGCCGAAGGACAGCTCGTGCGCGGCCCACGGGTGCTGCTCACCGGTGGTGAGCAGCAGGACGTCGCCCGGCGCGCGGCCGGAGTCGAGCAGCAGGTCGACCGCCTCGTCGGCGGCGTCGAGCGCGCCGTCGGCGGGGGCGGGGATCAGCTGGATCTGCGGCACAGCGCGATTCTCCGACCGGGGCGCCTGCGGCTGCCCGGCAGAGGTGTGCGTGCGCTGCACCGGCGGTGCGGGCCGGGCGGTACCGGGGCCCGGGTGTCCGGGACGCGGCGAGGCCGCGGAACGCGGACCGGGTACGGGACGGGGGGTCGGCGCGGTGCGGCCTGCAGCCGGAGTTGCGCGGGGACCCTGGGCACTCTCGTGAATCTGAGGCTCCTCGGGGATGAGAGGCATGAGTGGATGTCTATCAAACGCCGGTGCGGATGGCATCGGCGGGTGGGCACATAAGTGCGACCCTGCTACGGGAGGGCGAGTTCAGAATTCGAAGCCGAGCTGGCCCCCGCTTTCCAGTGCGGCCGCCTCGGCGGAGACGCGGACCTTCTTGAGGTGCCGCCACTGGGGCAGCGCGTCGAGATACGACCACGAGAGCCGGTGGTAGGGGGTGGGACCCCACTCCTCGAGCGCCGCCTTGTGCACGGGCGAGGGGTAGCCGGCGTTGGCGGCGAAGCCGAAGTCGACGAACTCCCCCTGCAGTTCGGCCATCATCGCATCCCTGCGCACCTTGGCGATCACCGAAGCGGCCGCGACGGCGACGCAGGACTGGTCGCCCTTGATAACCGTACGAACCTGCCAGGGCAAACCCAGGTAGTTGTGCTTGCCGTCGAGGATGATGGCGTCCGGACGGACCGGAAGCGCATCCAGCGCACGGACGGCAGCCAGCCGCAGCGCCGCGGTCATCCCCAGTTCGTCGATCTCCTCCGGGGACGCGTGCCCCAGGGCATGCGACGTGACCCACTGTTCCAGCCGCACGGCCAGTTCCGTACGGCGCTTCGGGCTGATCAGTTTGGAATCGGTCAGCCCGGGGGGCGGTCTGCGCAGTCCGGTGACCGCCGCGCACACCGTGACCGGACCGGCCCACGCCCCGCGTCCAACCTCGTCGACACCTGCGACGATCTTGGCCCCGGTGGTGGCTCGGATTGAGCGCTCGACTGTGTGGGTGGGTGGTTCGTACGGCATGGCGCCAGCAAGCGTACGCCGCCGGACGTCGCCGGCGACAACCGGATTACCCTCAGAGGCTGCGGGCCTGCGATCAGCCGGTGCCCGGGCGCAGCAGCGGCACCATGATCTGATCGATCATCTCGGCGATGTCCTCGTCCGGCCATTCGCTGCCGCACACCTTGGACCGGTACATCATCAGACCCGGAATCACATCGAAAACCAGCTCACCGATGGCGTCGGGGCGGACGTCGCCGCGTGTGACGCCACGCCGCACAACCTCCCGGTAGAGCTGGTTCGACGGCTCGACCACACGGCGCACGATCACCCCGTGGAAGCGCTCGGCGGTGGAGCTGTCGCACTCGTAAAGCACAGAGCGGAACGCAAAGCCGGACCTGGAGTACATCGCGTCGCGCACCTGCCGGCAGAGCTGAAAGAGGTCCTCGCGGATGCTGCCGTGATCGGCGGCCTCGTCGAGTACCGGCAGCCCGGCCTGCAGGGCGTCCGCGACGAGATCCTCCTTCGACGGCCAGCGCCGGTAGACGGCGGCCTTGCCGGTCTGAGCCCCGGCGGCGACGCCCTCCATGGTGAGTCCGCTCCAGCCGACCGTACTCAACTGCTCCAGAGCGGCCTCGAGGATCGCGCGTTCCAGCACGGGTCCTCGACGGCGCAGCGAGACCGGGGGCGTCTCAGCGGCTGCAGTCCAGCGCGAATTGGCCATGTTCTTCTCTCCGTTGGGGACAGGAGCTGCAGTGAACGCTTGCGTTCACTGAGGGGGACTCTCTACGGTTGACAGGACAGTGAACGGCTGCGTTCACTAACTCACTTGTGGGGGACCATAGTGACAACCTCTCAATTAACTGCTCCAAGCAAACCGGGAGCGGCCCGCAGACAGGGACGCCCCGGGATAGCTCTGGCCGTCATTGCCGCGCTGCAGCTCATGGTGGTCCTCGACACCACGATTGTGAATATCGCGCTCCCGCACATCCAAGAGGCTCTCGAGTTCACCACGACCCAGCTCTCCTGGGTGGTCAACGCGTACACCCTCACCTTCGGCGGGCTACTGCTGCTCGGCGGCCGGGCGGGCGACATCCTCGGCCGCCGGCGGGTGTTTGTGTTCGGTGTGCTGCTCTTCACCTTCGCCTCACTGCTGTGCGGTGTCGCGCAGGAGCCCTGGCAGATGCTCGCAGCCCGCGCGCTCCAGGGCGTCGGCGGCGCCATCGCCTCGCCC
Source organism: Streptomyces sp. NPDC060064 (assembly GCF_042736455.1). Lineage (NCBI taxonomy): Bacteria > Bacillati > Actinomycetota > Actinomycetes > Kitasatosporales > Streptomycetaceae > Streptomyces > Streptomyces sp. NPDC060064. The sequence goes on along the minus strand of NZ_JBHWWF010000009.1, from coordinate 77,697 downwards.
ACGGCGCTCGCTCTCATCACCACGACCTTCCGCGAAGGCCCCGAGCGCAACCGCGCGTTCGGCATCTTCGCTGCGGTCTCGGCCAGCGGCGCGGCCATCGGCCTGCTCGCCGGCGGCATGCTGACCGAGTGGTTGAACTGGCGCTGGGTGTTCTACGTCAATCTGCCGATCGGAATCCTGATCGCGGTGCTCGCTCCGGTTTTCATCAATGAGTCCGAGCCGCACTCCGGCCGGTTCGACATCGCGGGCGCGCTCACCTCGACTGCGGGCATGGCGTCCCTGGTCTACGGCTTCATCCGGGCCGCCGAGGACGGCTGGAGCGACGGACTCACCCTCTCCTCGTTCGCCGCGGCGATCGTGCTTCTCACCGCCTTCGTACTGACCGAGCGGCGGGCGCGGGAACCGATCACTCCGCTACGGATGTTCGCCGACCGCAACCGCTCCGGCACGTATCTGATCATGATGAGCCTCGCCGCGGCGATGTTCGGCATGTTCTTCTTCATCGTCCTGTTCGTACAGAACGTGCTGGGCTACAGCCCTATCAACGCCGGTCTCGCGTTCCTGCCGGTCACGGTGATGATCGTGACGGCGGCCGGAATCTCCTCGAAGCTGCTGCCGGTGCTCGGTCCCAAACCGTTCCTGGCGGCGGGCGCGGTACTCACCGGCAGCGGCATGGCGTGGCTGACCGCGCTCGATCCCGGCAGCTCATATGCCGGCGGGGTGCTCGGTCCGATGCTGCTCTTCGGCTTCGGCATGGGGCTGGTGTTCGTGACGGCGACGCTCACGGCGGTCTCGGGCGTGGCGCAGCACGAATCGGGTGCGGCTTCCAGTCTGCTCAACGCCACACAGATGGTGGGTGGTTCCCTGGGGCTGTCGATTCTTATGACCGTCTTCAGTACCGCCAGCCGCGACGAGGCCGAACGGCAACTGCCGTCGTTCCTCGCGGATTCGACCCCTGCGCAGAAGGAAGTCTTCGCCAGGACGCACGAACTGCCCCCGCCGTGGGGGCACCAGGTACTCGCCGAAGGCATCGCGACGGCGTTCTGGGCCGGCGTTGGTCTGGTCGGACTCGCCGTGCTGACCGCGGTGTTCATCATCCGCGTACGCAAGAGCGACCTGGAGGCGCTCAGCGGGGCGGCGGGCGCGGGCGGCCCAGCCGCGTAGATCCGCCACATTGATCGGGGTACGGGCCGTGCGCGGGGGGCACGACCCGTACCTCAGCCTCCTTCAGCAAGGAGTCTCACGGCACGTCGGACGGGCTGATCTCGCCCTCCTCGCCGAACTGGGCGTCCCCGTCGTACTGATCGCGCCCCGCACCGGGAATCCCCTGATCCCCGCAGGCATACCTGAAGGTGTCGACCTTCCGATCCGCCAGGATCCTCCGCGCCCGCCACTCGCCCCAACTGGACGCGTACCAGGGCTTGTGCGTGTCCTCGAGGTTCGCCGCGATGCCCTTCAGTGCGCAGGAGCGCAGCGGCTCCGGCAGCCTGTCGAGGGCCGGTACGGCATCGGCCGACAGCTCCTGAAAGTACTCGACGTCGATCTTTCCGGTGCTCTCGTAACGCTGTACGTTCCGGTTGGCGACCATTCCGTCCGGGGAGAGCAGGCCGAAAACGAGCACGGCGACCGCGCCGCTCGCCGCGACGGCGCGTGGCAGCCACTTCACGCCGAATATCCCCGCCGCCATGATCAGGACGATCACCAGGCCGAGCCACAGTTCCATCGCCGCCACCGACACCCGTAGCCGCGTCAGCCCGTACGCGGCGACGTACAGATCCATCCGGCGCAGCGCCGAGGCGACCACGACCAGGGTGAGCGCACAGAGTGCGCCAAGGACGACATGGACCAGCGTGCGGTCGCGGGCACCGGCGCGGGGGGCCCAGCGCAGCGCGAGCGCGATCACGAGCAGCGTGAGCAGGGTGGCCCAGAGCAGCTGCCAGAAGCCCTGCCGCGCGTACTCCGCGTACGTCAGTCCGGTCTCGCGCAACACCTTGTCGTAGCCGCCGAAGAGAACGGCGAGCTGGACGGCGATGAAGGCGGCGAAGAGCAGATTGAGCACGATGAGTGGCAGCGCCCACTCCCAGCGGGCGCGGGCCCGGCCGGGACGCACATCGAAGCGGTCCCAGCGCACCGGAGCGGCGGCGGTGTGTGCGGCGGCGAGCGCTCCGACCAGGCCGAGCAGAAAGAGGAGGAAACGCCAGGGGCCGTCGGCCACCGAGACGTCCGGGATCAGCCCGCCGAGCAGATCGGCGAAGGCCGCGTCGGCGCCCGCGAAGAGCGCGCCGAAAACGATCAGCAGCACCGCCGCGACCGCTGTCGTACGCACCACGGGGCCCCAGCGGCCGCGCGAGCTGCCCGCCCGCTCGCGCAGTCCCCGCGCTCCCCAAGCCATGCCGGAACCGATCGCGCCCAACAGTCCCAGCGAGCCGAGCAGTACGCCTGGCCAGGTGCGGCCGCCGTGCAGAGCCAGGGACCCGGCCGCCAGCGCGGAGACGACGGCAAGGAACGTCGGCCAGCCCGCGTCCCTCAGTACGGGAACCGCCAGCAGCACCACCCCGCCGACCGCCCACACACAGGTCCAGGGACGGAGTCGGCGACCGGCCGTGCGGGCTGCGAAGTACGCGCCGAGGGCAGCGGGCACCGCCACGATCAGCAGGTTCAGGCCTGCCCCGTCGCCCAGCAGAAACGCGCTGAGAACGGCCGTGGCCAGGGCCGACCAGAGCGTGGCGACCCGTACGCCGGCCGGCGGGCCGGGGCGTACCCGCACGAGCCAGGCAGCCGGCTCGTTGGACTGCCACTGCTGCCACTGGGGTGGCGGCTTGTACGGATCGGCCTTCACCTGCTTCGCCGCCTGCTTCGGCTCCGCGACCGGAACCCCCGGCTCCGCGCCCGGACCGGGCTCGGAAGCCGACGGCGGTGTGTCGCGTACGTCTGACACGGGACCCCCTCCCAACCGGGCGCAGCGCACGTCGGCAGGACGGTGCGTACGACCCGGTGTCTCGTCTGCGCACGCCCGTGATGATCAACGCGGCGGCGTGTCGGACAGGCTAGCTCCGGCACGCCCGATCGACGCCCCGTATGCGCGCCCGAGGCCGTACCGTGACCGTCGGGCCGCGCCGTCGGCGGTCAACGGCCCGGCGGCAGCAGCTCAGCGTGCCCGGCCGGGCACCCACTCAGGAAGCGCTTCGGTCTGCTCCAGCCAGTCGGCCGGCGGCTGCCCCGCCTTGCCCGCAGCCACCACTCCACAGGCGATGGCGCATGTGGTGTCGACATCCCCGCCCACTTGTGCGGTCGTCCAGAAGACCCGCTCGAAGTCGCCGAGTGAGCGGGCCGCGGACCACAGGGCGAACGGCACTGTGTCGTGCGCACTGGTGCGCCGACCGCTGCCGAGGACGGCGGCGACCGTCCCGGCATCCTCGTAGTCGAGCATGTCCCGCGCCCGGCGCAGACCGGCTCCCACCGCGCTGCGCGGCACGAGCGCGACGACTGCGTCGAGCAGGTCCGCGGGCCCGGGCGGGCCTGCGGGATCCGCGACGAGCGCGGCGGCCGCCGCGACGGCCATGGCGCCGACGACGGCCTCACGATGCTGGTGCGTGGTGTACGAGGAGATTTCGGCCTGGTGGGTGGCCTGTTCCGGGTCGCCGGCGTACCAGGCGCCGAGCGGTGCGATACGCATCGCCGAGCCGTTGCCCCACGAGCCCTGGCCCTTGAAGAGCTCGGCGGCCAGCTCCCGCCAGTCGCCGCCTTCCCTGATCAGCCGGAGCATCCGGTTGACCGCTGGGCCGTAGCCGCGGTCGAAGTCATGGTGCTCGGCGAAGGACCGGGCGAGCGCGTCCTGGTCCACCCGGTGGTGGTCCGCGAGCACGGCCAGTACCGAGCAGGCCATCTCGGTGTCGTCGGTCCACTGCCAGGGACCTGGCGGCAGCTCGCGCCGCTTCAGCAGGGGATAGTTCGCGGGTACGAAGAACTGGGAGCCCAAGGCGTCTCCCACGGACAGTCCGCGCAGGCTGTCCAGGGCGCGTTCGAAGCGCCGGTCGCGAGAGGAGTCGTCGGTCATCTTCCTGCCACTCTATCCGGTGACGCCGTACGGCTCGGGGGTCCGCCAGCGTTCGAACGGCCGGTCCAGTGTGTAGCGCCCGTCGTCGCCGAGTTGCAGAATCCGGGGCTCGGCGTTGTCCGGGTTGGACAGTGACTCGAACTCCGCCACCGACCAGTGGAACCACCGCATACAGAACAGCCTCATGGTCAGTCCGTGCGTGACCAGGAGCACGTTCGGCGGGTGGTCCGGCGCCTCGAAGCTCCGGTGCAGGCTCTCCAGGAACGCCCCCACCCTGTCGTACACATCCGCCCCCGACTCGCCCTGGGCGAAGCGGTAGAAGAAGTGGCCGTAGGCGTCCCGGTAGGCCTTCTGCAGCCGTACGTCCTCCCTGTCCTGCCAGTTCCCCCAGTCCTGCTCGCGCAGCCGTGACTCCTCCCTGACCCGCACCAGCTCCGGGTCCAGGGCGAACGCCCGGAGGGTCTCATGGGTGCGGCGGTAGGGCGAGACATAGACGCTGACGGTCTCGCGTCCGAACAGCTCACGCAGGCGCGCGCCCGTCGCCTCGGCCTGGGCCCGGCCGGTCGCGGTCAGCCGCAGCGCATGGTCGGGCACGCGTTCGTACACGGTGTCATCGGCGTTCCCCTCCGACTCGCCGTGCCGGACGAGAACGATGCGTTGCGGTCGTGCCATGTCTAGACAGTAGTTCGGTCCGGACCCGGCCGAGTATTCGGGACGGGTTCCGGACGGCGTATCCGGCACGTTCCGCGGGCAGGCCGACAGCCGGACTCAGACCGTCCAGGACGGTTCGAGCTGCACCACATCTCCGGCCAGCGCCGCGACATCCGCCTCGGTCTGCGCGCGCAGCAGCAGCCGCTCCACCCGCTCCCTCCGGTACTTCCCGTGCTCCGCCTCCGACCGCCACATCGACATCACCAGGAACTCGCTCCCCGGCGCCTCACCGAACACCCCGCGCAGCATCCCCGGCGACCCGGCCATCGCCGGGTTCCACACCTTCTCCTGCATCAGGGCGTAGTGCTCGACCCGGTCCTCGTGCACCCGGCAGTGCGCGACCCGCACCACGTCGGCGTCCGTGAACCGCGGCTCGAACCCCGTTTTCACATCGAAGCGGTAGTCGAAGAGCTTGACCTGTATGTCCTTGTACGTCCCCGACTGGCCGGCCGCGAGCCGGTCGTGCGAGCGCGCCATGAACGAGTCGTAGAACGCCCGGCTCTCCCAGAACGCGAATACATGGGCGACATGCGGCCGCCCCCTGCTCCACCCACCGCCCTGTCCCCGGAATCCCGGCTCACCCAGCAGCCCCGCCCACTTCCGCTGCCCCCGCTCGAACCCTCGACGGTCCATCACGGTGCAGCGAATCCACTTGACCAGCACCGCGCCATCGTACGGCGCGGAGCGTGGCCCCGGTCACTCTCGGGCGGAGTGCACCCGTATCAGCTCGGCCGACTCCTCTGCGTCCAGTTCGATCCCAAACACATCGGCGAGTATCTCGGGCAACTCCCCTGCCGGAACCTGTCGTTCCGTCTCGGGGGCATCGGGGCGCGCGGTCGACAGCCGCGTGCCCGTCAAGCTGTGGCGTACGCCCTCTCCCGTCTGCTGCACCACGGCCCGCGCGATGAAGGGCGAGCGCGGATGCGTCGACATGTAGTGGTTCATCACGGCGTAGTCGACGGGGAAACGCTCTTCCAGCGTGAAGCCGTACAGATCGAACCAGCCGTCCGGATGCAGCGAGCGCAGTGCCCTGACCCCGTTGTCCTCGCGCGCGATGGCGAACGTCCTCCCTCCCTGGCGCACTTCGACGCCGTCACGCAGCGGTATCGGCTCCCACAGCCCTTCCCCGCCGAACCCGACGTCACAGAGCCACGGCTCACCGTCGGCCTCGACCCTCAGCGTCATGTGCGTGACGGGCCGCAGTTTCGTCTCGCCCATCCTGACCCGGGCGCCAAGTCCCGTCACGGCGAAACCGATCCGCTCCAGCACGGCCGCGAACAGCAGGTTCTGCTCGTAGCAGTAGCCGCCGCGCCGCCGGCCGACCAGCTTCGCCTGCAGAGACGCGATATCCAGGGGGATCAGTCGGCCGAGCACAATGTCCAGATTCTCGAAGGCAATCGCGGCCGCATGCGCCCGGTGGACGGCACGCAGCGTCGCGAGGTCGGGCTTGGCGCCCTCCCGGTACTCCGTACAGCCGGTGCGCCGCAGATACGCCGCGAGGTCCAGCTCGCCGCTGCTCCACGCAGCCTCCGTCGTCACTGGCGCTCCCCACTGCGCTCGCTCAGTGCGCGCAGCCGCGCCGCATCCTCGGCATCCAGTTGGATACCGAATATCTCTTCCAGTACGGCCGTCAGCTCACCCGCCGGCACTACGCGCCGCTCGTGCGTACCGTCCGGACGCGACACGCTCAGTTCGTCACGCACAAGGGCGTGACGCACCTCGGGGCCGGGCTGCTGCGCGACCACCTGACCGACGAATCGCGACTGCGGATGGCTCGAGCTGTAGTGGTTCATGACCGTGAAATCTGCGGGATAGAGCGATTGCGGAGCGAACGCGTACAGATCGGCCCACCCTTCGGGACGAAGAGTCCGCAGTACGTGAATCCCCTCGTCCTCCAGGGTGATTCCGAAGGTCCATCCGGCCTGCACCACCTCGGTCCCGTCCCGCAGAGGCACCGGCCCCAGAAGGCCGGACGCGCCGAACCCCGTGTCGGCGAGCCAGGGTTCGCCGTCCACCGTCACCACCAGGACCGCATGGGTCACCGGCCGCAGTCCGGGTCCACTCGCCCGAACGCGGGCGCCGCGCCCCGCCACCTGGAAGCCGATCCGCTCCAGCACGGCGGCGAACAGGGAGTTCTGCTCGTAGCAGTAGCCGCCGCGCCGCCGGCCGACCAGCTTCGCCTGCAGGCTCTTCAGATCCAGCGGCACATTCCGGCCGAGCGCCACTTCAAGATTCTCGAAGGGGATCGATGCGACATGTGCCCGCATGAGCGCCCTCAGCGTCTCCAGATCCGGCGCGAGCGCCGCCCCGTTGTTCCCGGTCCGCGCCAAGTACGCGTCCAGATCGAGTTCTTCACTACTCCACGTCATACTTCCCACCCCCGTCTGATCGCCGACGACCCGAGCGGCCCGGCCTGCACAATGATCGTCATGACGGCGCTGCACACAAACCCTTTGTTCACTCGCCTCGAGTCCGCGGAACGCATTCTGGTCGCGGGCGCGGGCGGCGGATTCGATGTGTACGCCGGGCTTCCGGTGGCACTCTCCCTCTTGCACCAGGGCAAGGACGTATATCTGGCCAATCTGTCGTTCAGCGCGATCGAGGGCCTGCCACTGGACGCCTGGCTCGCCCCGGACGTCGCGGAGATCACTCCCGAATCGGCGCCCCATCAGACGTACTTCCCCGAGCGCACACTCGCCCAATGGCTGGCCCTGCGCGGCTACCCCAGTACGGTCCACGCCTTCGCCCGCGTCGGAGTCCAGCCACTGCGCGCCGCCTACCGGGCGCTGATCGAACGGTACGAGATCGATGCCGTCGTCCTCGTGGACGGCGGTACGGACATCCTCATGCGCGGCGACGAGTCAGGGCTGGGCACCCCCGAGGAGGACTTGACCAGCGTCGCGGCCCTCCATGGTCTCGATGGGATCGACCTGCCCGAGCGGCTGGTGGTTTCCCTCGGCTTCGGTGTCGACGCGTACCACGGGGTGAGCCATGGCCTCGTTCTGGAGAACATCGCCGCGCTCGAAGCGGACGGGGCGTATCTCGGAGCCTTCTCCGTGCCTCGCACCACCCGGGAGGGCGCCCTCTTCATCGACGCTGTGGCCCACGCCCAGGCGCACACCCCCGACCATCCCAGCATCGTGAACGGTTCCATAGCCGCAGCGGTCCAGGGCGCCTTCGGGAACGTCCAGTTCACCTCCCGCACCCGCGGCAGCGAGCTGTTCATCAATCCCTTGATGTCGATCTGCTTCGCCTTCGAGCTCGACGGCCTGGCCCGCCGCTGCTTGTATCTGGACCGGATCGAGAACACCCATCTGATCCGTCAGGTCAGCAGCGCCATCGAGTCCTTCCGCGAGGAAGTCGTGCGACAGCGACCGCCGCGGCTGATCCCGCACTGAGCGTAAGCAGGACTCCGTGGTGCGGGAGCGTGAGCATGGCAGCATGGTCAACCGACGTAAATCTCCCGGCGGTTACGGGGTTACGGGGAAGGGGAATCTGGTGAGCAGTCTCAACAAGGGGGTCCGGAAGGCCGAGGTGACGCTCAGGTGGGATCCGAGCCCCCTGGGCGAGCCGGCGCACGATCTCGACATCGTCGCCGCGACGTACCGGGCGGATGCCACGCATGGTGAACCGGCGTACGTCGTGCACTTCGACAGCCGATCGCCGGACGGCACCATCATCCTGACCAGGGACAGCAAGACCGGTCAGGGCTTCGGCTCCGACGAGGTCATGACGCTGGAGTTCGACCGGCTGGCGGCCACCTACGGGCGCGTCGTCGTGGGTGTGGCCATCCAGCAGCGGGAGGGACGGAGGGTGTTCGCCGACATAGCGAACACTCTCGTCCGCGTACTCGAGGGGCACACCGAGCTGGGGAAGGACGACTTCGCCGCCGTCTCCGACTCCACCGCCGCGGTCGTCGGGGAGTTCATCCGGAGCGAGGCGGGCGACTGGGAATTCCACCTGGCCGTCCGCGGGTTCGACGCCGACCCGCAGTCCTTCGTCGAGGTCATGGGCAGCAGTACTTACTGAGCTCGCGTTGCATCCCGTACGCACGCGCGGAGGGGCCGGGGAGCAGAGCATGGAGCCGACATTGCGTCGGCTCCCTGCTCGATCAAGTGACGCAGCAGTTGCGCAGCCTCGGTCCCGCGGCTGTTTCATCCTGGCCGCACTCGACGCGCTGGACTGAACCCCGCCTCCAGCAGACGGTCGAACGAGACAAAGCGGTGACCGAATTCTCGGCCACCGCTTTGTCCGTCATTCACTTACGGCCAACGCCGGAGTATCAACTGCAGCCGCTGGTCGAGCCGCAACCCTCGCAGATGTAGCAGGAGCCGGCCCGCTGCATCTTCGTCCCGCACGAGAAGCACAGCGGCGCGTCCGCGCTGATGCCCAGCTGCATCTCGACGAGCTCCGCCGAGGTGTGCGCCTGCTTCGGAGCCGGAACCTCAGCCTTCGGGACGGCGACGGCCTTCAGCGTCTCCTGCTGACGCGGTGCGGACTGGGCCAGGCCCTCGACGTCCATCTCGTCGTCGGAGGGCTCGTACGAACCGGTCTCCAGGTGACGCTGACGCTCCTCGGCCGAGTGGATGCCGAGCGCCGAGCGGGTCTCGAAGGGCAGGAAGTCCAGCGCCAGGCGACGGAAGATGTAGTCGACGATCGACTGCGCCATCCGCACATCCGGGTCGTCCGTCATACCGGCCGGCTCGAAGCGCATGTTGGTGAACTTCGAGACGTACGTCTCGAGCGGTACGCCGTACTGCAGACCGACCGAGACGGCGATGGAGAAGGCGTCCATCATGCCGGCGAGGGTGGAACCCTGCTTCGACATCTTCAGGAAGACCTCGCCGAGACCGTCGTCCGGGTAGGAGTTGGCGGTCATGTAGCCCTCGGCGCCGCCCACCGTGAAGGAGGTGGTGATGCCGGGACGGCCCTTCGGAAGGCGCTTGCGGACCGGGCGGTACTCGACGACCTTCTCGACCGCGGCCCGGATCGTCTCCTCGGCCTTCTCGGTGACCTCGACCTTCTCCTTCTCCTTGGTCTTGGCAGAGAGGGGCTGGCCGACCTTGCAGTTGTCGCGGTAGATCGCGAGCGCCTTGACGCCCATCTTCCACGCCTCGAAGTAGACCTCTTCGACGTCCTCGACAGTGGCGGTCTCCGGCAGGTTGACCGTCTTGGAGAGCGCGCCGGAGATCCACGGCTGGATGGCCGCCATCATGCGGACATGGCCCATCGCGGAGATGGAGCGCTCACCCATGGCGCAGTCGAAGACCTCGTAGTGCTCGGTCTTCAGTCCGGGAGCGTCGATCACATTGCCGTGGTCGGCGATGTGGGCGACGATCGCCTCGATCTGCTCCTCCTGGTAGCCCAGGCGGCGCAGCGCCTGCGGGACCGTGCCGTTGACGATCTGCATCGAGCCGCCGCCGACCAGCTTCTTGAACTTGACCAGGGCGAGGTCGGGCTCGAGGCCAGTGGTGTCGCAGGACATCGCGAGACCGATGGTGCCGGTGGGCGCGATGACCGAGGCCTGCGCGTTGCGGAAGCCGTTCTTCGCTCCGAGGCGGATCACGTCCTGCCAGGCCTCCGTGGCGGCGGCCCAGATCGGCGAGTCCAGGTCGTCCATGTGAACGGCCGTGGTGTTGGCGTCGGCGTGCTGCTTCATGACCCGCTGATGCGGCTCCGCGTTGCGGGCGTAGCCGTCGTACGGGCCGACGACCGCGGCAAGTTCGGCGGAGCGCTTGTACGAGGTACTCGTCATCAGCGAAGTGATGGCGCCGGCCAGCGCACGGCCGCCGTCGGAGTCGTACGCGTGACCCGTGGCCATCAGCAGGGCGCCGAGGTTGGCGTAGCCGATGCCCAGCTGACGGAAGGCGCGGGTGTTCTCGCCGATCTTCTGCGTCGGGAAGTCAGCGAAGCAGATGGAGATGTCCATCGCGGTGATGACCAGCTCGACGACCTTGGCGAAGCGCTCGACATCGAAGGACTGCTTGCCCTTGCCGTCGTCCTTGAGGAACTTCATCAGGTTCAGCGAGGCAAGGTTGCACGAGGTGTTATCCAGGTGCATGTACTCGCTGCAGGGGTTCGAGCCGTTGATCCGGCCGGACTCCGGGCAGGTGTGCCAGTTGTTGATCGTGTCGTCGTACTGGATACCGGGGTCGGCGCAGGCCCAGGCGGCCTCGGCCATCTTGCGGAAGAGCGACTTGGCGTCGACCTCTTCGATGACATCGCCGGTCATCCGGGCGCGCAGCCCGAACTTGCCGCCGGCCTCGACGGCCTTCATGAACTCGTCGTTCACACGGACCGAGTTGTTGGCGTTCTGGTACTGGACGGACGTGATGTCGTCACCGCCCAGGTCCATGTCGAAGCCCGCGTCACGCAGGGCGCGGATCTTCTCCTCTTCCTTCACCTTGGTCTCGATGAAGTTCTCGATGTCGGGGTGGTCGACGTCGAGGATGACCATCTTCGCCGCACGGCGGGTGGCGCCGCCCGACTTGATCGTTCCTGCGGACGCGTCCGCGCCACGCATGAAGGAGACCGGGCCGGAGGCGTTGCCGCCGGAGGAGAGCAGCTCCTTGGAGGAGCGGATGCGGGAGAGGTTCAGGCCGGCGCCGGAGCCGCCCTTGAAGATCATGCCCTCTTCCTTGTACCAGTCGAGGATCGACTCCATGGAGTCGTCGACGGCCAGGATGAAGCAGGCGGAGACCTGCTGCGGCTGGGGCGTGCCGACGTTGAACCACACCGGCGAGTTGAAGCTGAAGATCTGGTGCAGGAGGGCGTACGCCAGCTCGTGCTCGAAGATCTCAGCGTCGGCGGGCGAGGCGAAGTAGCTGTAGTCCTCGCCGGCCTTCCGATACGTCTTCACGATCCGGTCGATGAGCTGCTTGAGACCGGTCTCGCGCTGCGGGGTGCCGACGGCCCCGCGGAAGTACTTGCTGGTGACGATGTTGACCGCGTTCACCGACCAGAAGTCGGGGAACTCGACGCCACGCTGCTCGAAGTTGACCGAGCCGTCGCGCCAGTTGGTCATGACGACGTCACGGCGCTCCCAGACAACCTCGTCGTACGGATGCACGCCCGGGGTGGTGTGGATTCGCTCGATACGCAGACCCTTGCTCGCCTTCGATCCCTTGGCTCGGGACCCTCGTGCCGGGCCGCTCGTCGTCTCTGTCATGCCGCCTCCCATACATGGGCAAAAACGCCCTGAAGTGCCCAGATCTTCCCGTGGCACATTGTGTGTCTGATGCCTCGGGCGCCGCGCACAGCGCCCGTGACAGGTCTTTTGCCGCTCCGCTGCCGGCCGACGGGATTTTCGCGGGCCCGAGCCGGTCAGCCGGTACTGCTCAGTCGGCGGCGGTGGCGGGCACGGGGACCTCGAGGGTCTCGCCGATCCCGCATTCCTCTGCGGGAGGCCGCTGCTCGCGGAGTTCCGCGATGGCAGCCTCGAAGTCTTCGAGTGAGCCGAAAGCCCGGTACACGGACGCGAAGCGCAGGTACGCGACGAGGTCGAGTTCCTGCAGGGGGCCGAGGATGGCCAGACCCACGTCATGGGTGGTCAGCTCGGCGCTGCCGGTGGCACGCACCGCTTCCTCGACCCGCTGGCCGAGCTGGGCGAGGGCGTCCTCGGTGACCGGCCGTCCCTGGCACGCCTTGCGCACGCCGGAGATGACCTTGGTACGGCTGAAGGGTTCGGTCACCCCGCTGCGCTTGATCACCATCAGCGAGGCGGTTTCCACCGTCGTGAAGCGGCGGGAGCAGTCGGGGCACTGCCGACGACGCCGGATCGACGTTCCGTCGTCGGTGGTGCGACTGTCGACGACACGGCTGTCGGGGTGCCTGCAGAAGGGGCAGTGCATGGCTCCCAACCCTCCTTCACAGCACGACTGAATGACCTCGACAGGCAGATCGAAGCCCTCCGAAGCAGCCCCAAGCATAGGCGATGACCACGGTCTTGAAGGACCGGGGACCACAACTTCTGGGCGACAGACACAATCCAACCACTAGATCTGGGGTTTGGTCGCGCTTTGGCTCTCAGCGCGCGTGTCACGCGGCGGGGGCGCGGCGGGTGCACGGCCGCAACGCGGCGGGGGGCCGCGGGAAGGCTGCACCAGCGGCGTACGAGCACCTCGCCGCGGCATCCGGGCGGCGCGGGACCGGCCACGAGAGTACGGGAGACGCGCGGCTCCGCGGATTCCTGACCCCCGGGTGCCAGACTGGAATCACCCCGCCTCACCGCGCCGCGGCGGTGAAGGTTAGCGTAGTGGCCCGAAATGCCTCGCGGACAGATCGTTCGCACATACACCCAGCCAGACGCCCACGTCAGGCAATCTGCGATTTTTCACTCGAACGTGTGTTTGGCGCAACCTTTCGAAACCAACTACCGTTGTCCAGCTAGGGAGACCATTCGAGAGGGGCCGACGTGACCACCACCGCAGACAGTGCCACCATCACTGCCCAGGACCGCTCCCAGAACCGATTCGAGCCGGTGCATGCCATGAATGACGCAGCCACGACCCCGGAGGGTCCCAAGCCCACGCGTTCGCTGCCCGGCCGACCTCCAGGGATCCGGGCAGACAGCTCCGGCCTCACGGATCGGCAGCGGCGCGTCATCGAGGTGATCCGGGACTCCGTGCAGCGGCGCGGATACCCACCGTCGATGCGCGAGATCGGTCAGGCGGTAGGCCTGTCCAGCACCTCATCCGTCGCACATCAACTGATGGCGCTGGAGCGCAAGGGCTTCCTGCGCAGGGACCCGCACCGGCCCAGGGCGTACGAGGTACGCGGCTCCGACCAGCCCAGCACCCAGCCGACGGACACGACGGGCAAGCCCGCCGCGTCGTACGTGCCACTCGTCGGCCGGATCGCGGCAGGCGGCCCGATCCTCGCGGAGGAATCCGTCGAGGACGTCTTCCCGCTCCCCCGCCAGCTGGTCGGGGACGGCGAGCTGTTCGTACTGAAGGTCGTCGGCGACTCGATGATCGAGGCCGCGATCTGCGACGGGGACTGGGTGACGGTGCGACGCCAGCCCGTCGCGGAGAACGGGGACATCGTGGCCGCGATGCTGGACGGCGAGGCCACCGTCAAGCGGTTCAAGCGGGAGAGCGGCCATGTGTGGCTGCTCCCGCACAACGCTGCGTACCAGCCCATCCCCGGTGACGAGGCGACGATCCTCGGCAAGGTGGTGGCGGTGCTGCGGCGGGTGTGACAGACCCGCCGGCTCTGACCGGGCCCCGGGACCCACTGCGCCGGTCCCGGGGCCCTGCTGTGTCCGAGTGCGGCTGAGTGCGGTTCACCAGGTGCGGTCCAGGCGGTTCACCAGGTGCGGTTCAGTGCGTGCGGTTCAGCAGGGGAACTACTTGCCGTCCGCCTTGGCGGCGGCATCGATCGTGGCCAGCGAGCGACGTACCTGGTTACGGTCAGTGGTGTACCAGAAGTCGGGCAGTGAGGCGCGCAGATAGCTGCCGTAGCGGGCGTTGGCGAGCCGCGGGTCGAGTACGGCGACGACGCCCCGATCACCTGTGGCACGGACGAGACGGCCCGCTCCCTGGGCCATCAGCAAGGCGGCATGCGTCGCTGCGACGGCCATGAATCCATTGCCGCCGCCCTCCTCCACCGCCTTCTGGCGGGCGCTCATCAGCGGATCGTCGGGGCGTGGGAACGGGATCCGGTCCATCACCACCAGCTGGCAGCTGGCCCCGGGCACATCGACGCCCTGCCAGAGGGAGAGCGTGCCGAACAGACAGGTCTCCGGGTCAGCGGCGAAGGTCTTGATCAGTTCGCCGAGGGTCTCTTCGCCCTGGAGCAGGATCGGCTTGTCGAGTCTGCCGCGCAGCTCCTCGGCCGCCGCCTGGGCGGCCCGCATGGAGGAGAAAAGGCCGAGCGTACGGCCGCCGGCCGCCTCCACCAGATCGGCGAGCTCGTCCATCATGTCGCCCCGGGAGCCTTCGCGGCCCGGCGTCGCCAGATGGCGGGCGACGTAGAGGATGCCCTGCTTGGGATAGTCGAAGGGCGAGCCGACGTCGAGACCCTTCCACTGCGGGACGTCCTCGCCTTCGGTGCCTTCCGGGGCGAGGCCGAGCGAGGCACCGACGCCGTTGAAGTCACCGCCGAGCTTGAGCGTGGCAGAGGTCAGCACCACCGATCGTTCGGCGAAGAGCTTCTCGCGCAGCAGCCCGGAGACGGAGAGCGGAGCCACCCGCAAAGACGCGCCGAATCGGTCGTGGCGCTCGTACCAGACGACGTCGTACTCGGAGCCCTGGGTAATGCGCTCGGCGACGTCATGGATGTTCTCGACGGACGCGAGGGCCTGCTTGCGTACGGCGTCCTCGTCCTGGACGGACTTGTCGCGGGTGGAGCCGAGGGCGGAGATGACCGTACGGGCCGCGTCGCGCAGCGCCATCAGTGCGTACCCGAGATCCTCGGGGAGCTCCTCGAGACGACCCGGGAGCGCGAGCTCCATCAGCCGCTCGAAGGTCTCGGCAGCAGTCTGGAGAGAGTCCGCGGCCTTCTCGTTGACCAGCTTCGCCGCGCGGCGCACGGCCCGGTTCACCTGGCCGGGGGTGAGCTCGCCGGTGGCGACGCCGGTGACCCGGGATACCAGCTCATGGGCCTCGTCCACGATCAGCATCTCGTGCTGAGGGAGCACCGGGGCGCCCTCGATCGCGTCGATCGCCAGCAGTGCGTGGTTGGTGACGACGACATCGGCGAGCTTGGCGCGCTCACGGGCCGCCTCCGCGAAGCACTCGGCGCCGTAGGCGCACTTCGTCGCGCCGAGGCACTCCCGGGAGGAGACGGAGACCTGCGCCCAGGCCCGGTCGGAGACTCCGGGAGTGAGGTCGTCGCGGTCTCCTGTCTCGGTCTCGTCGGCCCAGTCACGCATCCGCAGCAGGTCCTGGCCGAGCTTGCTGGTGGGCGCGGCGGCTTCGAACTGATCGAAGAGGCCGTCCTCCTCTTCCTGCGGAACGCCTTCGTGCAGGCGGTGCAGACAGAGGTAGTTGGAACGCCCCTTGAGCATCGCGAACTCGGGCCGCCGACGCAGCAGCGGGTGCAGCGCGTCGACCGTACGCGGAAGATCACGCTCCACGAGCTGGCGCTGCAGGGCCAGAGTGGCCGTGGCCACCACGACGCGCTCGCCGTGCGCCAGGGCGGGCACCAGATAGCCGAGGGACTTTCCGGTGCCTGTGCCGGCCTGGACGAGGAGGTGCGCATTGTCGTCGACGGCTTCGGCGACGGCCTCGGCCATGGTGACCTGGCCTGGCCGTTCCACGCCGCCGACGGCGGTGACAGCGGCGTGCAGGAGCTCGGGGAGGGATGGCTTCGTCATAGCCCGACCACCCTACGGGGCACCACTGACAACGCGGTCACGCGTCCGTTCATCGAGAGGGGCCCAGAGGGTTGGGTACGGTGCCGTGGACGGCGGCGTGGGGCCGGTCGGGACGGTCACGGTAGCCATCGAGGTGGAGCCGGTTCCGGTTGAGGCACAGGCGCTCGATACGGGGCGTGAGCAGGTCGAACATCTCGTAACGATCCTTGAGCCCCGGAAAACGGGCCTGGTGCCGCAGGATTTCCGCCCGTACGAGCGCGAAGAACTCCTCTTCCGGTACGCCCAGCTGCTCCTCGCAGAGCGGGGCGAGGAAGCGGAAGACACCCACGAAGAGCCCGGAGTGGATGAACTGAGTGAGAAAGGACGGGTCCTCGGTGAGCAGGATCTCGCGTACGTCGTCGGGCATCGAGTCCTGTTCGGGCAGCGGCCGGGCGCTGACATTCACATCGTCGACGAAGTCCTTGATCGCGAGACGCACCGGAACGTCCTTCGAGTCGTAGACGACGATGGCGTTCTCTCCGTGCGGGGAGAAGACGGTGCCGTAGCGGTAGAGGAAGTGCAGCAGCGGCGGCAGCAGTGCGGAGAAGAGACGCTGAAGCCAGACGGTGGGGTCGAGCCCGGAACGTCCGACCAGCTCGGCGGTGAAAGCGCGGCCCTGCGGGTCGGTGTGAAGGAGCGATGCGAGGGTGCGGGCCCGCTCGCCAGGGGCGAGGCGGGGCTGGAGCGGCTCGCGCCAGATCGCGCCGAGGAGTTCCTTGTACTGGTACGGCACCTCCGTGAGGTGGTCGTAGAGGGGGTGCTCGACGGTGACCGAGGCGACTTCGCCGAGGAGGATCACACCGCACTCGTCGCGCAGGAAGGGGTCGGCGTCGCGCAGTCCGTGCACCCAAGAGGTGACGGCGGGGGCTGCGAGGGTGCGTTCGGTCGGGAGTCCGCGCCAGACGAGGGTGTTGAGGATCGACAGCGGCAGCTTGACGGTGTGCCGGTCGGCGCGGTCCAGGTTCGCGAACGTACGGATGGACTGCTGCGGCAGCCGCAGATCGCCGTCGGTGGGCAGCGGAACGATCTCGCCCCGGGCGATGGCCGGCGCGAAGAGGGGCAGGAGCACCTCGTCCCACTGCCAGGGGTGTACGGGGAGGAAGAGGTACGTGTCGGGGTCGAGGCCCCTGGCGCGCAGGGTGGCCGTGAAGGACTCGCGTACGGGAGGGTCGAGTTCACGGACGTACAGATCCTCGGGGGCGCCGAGTCCGGGGACACCGCGGTAGGCGGCGAGGTTGGAGCTGACCGCGATCCACGGGAGCCGGGCAGGTCTGCGGGCCTCGGGCGACCAGAGGGCGGTGTCGGTGGCGGAGAAACCGATGCGGCCCTTGTTGAGGACGAGCCACGGGTGACCGGTCTGGTGGCCCTCGAGTTCGGCATAGCCGAGATCGGCCAGCTCGGCCGAGGTCAGCGCTGTGTGGTCGAGCCTGGTGTCGGAGGCGAGGGTGGTGGACAGCTCGCGGAGGAGATGGCCGAGGGTGGCTCCGTCGAGGACGAGGAGCCGTCGGGCCCGGGCGAGGAAGGCAAGCGGGTCGGTGAAGCGCCGGCCCTGGTGCTCGATGGAGTGCGGATCGACGCGCCAGCTTCCGTATGCCCCGCGCCGGGCGCGGAAGGACAGGCTGCATGCGTCGTCCAGCGCGAGTGTGTAGTGGTCACCCGCGCCGGGGACCGGCTCGATGATCTCTTCGTAGGCGAACTCACCGAGCATCTTGGCGAGGAGACGGCCGGCCGCCCGGTCCCAGCCCTGCGGGTTCAGCCCGGGCGGGGTGAACGGGACCGCGGTCGGCTCCGCGGAGTCATGGGTGGCAGGGGACTTCAGCACGGGGACTCCTCGAGTGGAACCGATGCGGGTCGAGCGGTGTAAGTAAGGCAGCGGGTCGTTCACAGCAGGTTGCGAAGGGCGCGGTCGCGGACCATGAGGGCAGCTCGCTTGTCAGGGAGGTCGACCTCGGCTGAGAAGCGGAAGCCGGCGCTCAGGAAGGCGGATACGGAGGGGGTGTTGCGCAGGTCTGGTTCCGCGATGACTCGTGCACAGCGGGGTCGATTGTCGAGAGCGAGCTCGGCGACGGCTCTGAGGAGAGTGGAGCCGACACCGCGGCCGCGGTCGGCGACACCGCCGATGAGGAGGTGGATTCCGGTGTCATGAGGACGGGCCGGGTAGTGCCGCGCCAGTGGGTCCAGGTCGGCACGGTAGATCTCGAAGTAGCTCATGGGGGTGCCACTGAGCACGCCGAGGCAGGGGACGCTGCGCCCGTCGCCGTCGAGCTGGGCACGCAGATGGGCGGCGGTGACCGACTCGGGTCCCGCCAGCTCCCAGAACGCGGCGACGGCAGGGTCGTTCATCCAGCGACTGATCAGCGCCAGATCCCGTTCGATCCGGACGGGGACGAGCTGGAAGGGCCCGAGCGGGGTGGTGGCCGGCCCCCAGCAGGCGGGGGTGTCCAGCAGATGGCCGGCGCCGTCGTCCGTGCGCTGAGGCGCGAAGGCCAGCTCGTCCTCCCGGAACAGCGCGAAGAGCTCCTCGGGAAGCTGTAGGTCCAAGGTGTCCTCCGCCCCTCCGCCGAGCTGAGGTGCCGGCCCGGCTCCGGTGTCGGTGCTCGCATCGGTGGGAGGCACGGTGGCGCTCTCCTCTCGCAGTTCGGTCGGGTTGTGTTCCCTCAAGGACGAAGGGGGTTGGTGATGGTGACGTAGACGGACTGGGTGTCAACAGGACCGACGAGTTCGTCGAGGCCGCGCAGCCGCGTGAGCAGATTGGCCTTGGACCGCAGGATGGGCGCATCGAGAAGCTGAGCGGGCAACGGCGACCCCATGCCTGCATTCGCGGTGAGGAACAGCCGGAAAGCGGCGATGAGTACGCGCTCGTCGGCGAGGCGTTGAGCTCCGAAGGCCCCGATCAGTCCGAGGACGTTGTTGATGCCGAGGTAGTAGGCGAAGCGCTCGTCGGTGACGTCGTCGGAGACGAAGGTGTCGCTGACGGTACCGATGCCGGGAAGGCGGCGCTCGAGTGCGGCACGGTGGGACTCGCGGAAGTAGTAGCCCTGGTTGTCTCGGTAGCGGCCGCCGACGGGCCAGCCCTCAGGGTCGAGGATCACGAGCGTGTTCTGCTGGTGGGCCTCGAGAGCGATGCCGGCGGTGGCGTCCAGCCAGAGCACCGGGCGTACGACGTGATCGAGGTAGCGCAGGAACCACTCGGCGGCGACCGCGCCGGTAGGCCGGCCGGTGCGCGTGGCGAGCCGTTCCACCGTGTCGGAGAGGCGCGAGTGCATTCCGGGGCGGGACGGCCAGGGGCGAGGTGCGGTCAGTCCCGCGATGCAGACGGCGTCGTCGCCGAGGCCAAAGGGATTGTGGCGCAGCATGACGTCGAGGCCGGGTACGGCTTCGCCGTCGGCGGTGTCGACCGCGAGCCACGCGGGGTCCCGCACGATGTCGAAGCCGGGGTGGGCGGCCTGCCACTGCTCGGCGAGGCCGGTGCGGAGCAGCCGGTGCACCTCGACGCCGCGGTGGAGTTCCTTGCGGAGATTCTCACGACGGGAGTTGGTGATGCGTACGCCGAGCGAGAGCTTGAGCATGGCCGGGGCGCCGGGACGGTGCACCGTGCGGACCGAGGAGGTGGGGTGCCAGGGGTCTCCATAGGGACCGAGGTCGTGCAGGAGACCAGCGTCGAGGAGGGCTGCGACGGCGGGGCGGTGCTTCAGTTCGCGGGCCTGCCAGGGGTGCAGCGGCAAGGGAACGGTGTGGTCGGGGAGTTGGAGGTCACCGCAGAGGCGGGCGGTGAGCTGCTCGGCCGACAGGGTGCGGCCGTGTTCGGTCCATGCCGATTCGGTGGCCAGGACAGAGCGGTCGACGGCCATCCAGTGCAACGGAAAGGAGCCGTACAACTCCGGTGAGTAGAGCCGGATTTCGGCGTCAGAGAGTCCTTCGCGGCTCTTGGGTGTCGGGTGCAGCGGGTGGCCCAGCACAAGGGACTGCTCGGCGGTGAGGAAGAGATCCGCCTCGGGCGCGGGAGCGGGGTGGGCGCGGCGGTCGGTGATGAAGTCGGTGGTGCGCCGCACCGAGTCGGCGACGCGGCCCACCAGATCGGCTCCTTCGCTCTGGCCCGCCTCCCGGCCAAGGAGTGCGGCGACGGTGACGGCATCGACGCCCGGCGCGTCGCGCGGACCGCCCTCCAGGGCGGGCAGGCCGAAGCGGTGCCAGCCGGTGACCGACCAGTACCGCACCGGGACGAGCAGCGCGGTGCCACTGGCGTGCAGCGGGATGCGCAGGGTGGCGCCGTCCGGCTTCGCGAGGTCGTTCTCCCGTACCCAGCAGCGGAGGAGATTCTCGACGGCGGCCGCGTCCGCAGCTCGCTGCGGGTCCGGATGGTCGAGGGGCTCTGCGGCTCGGGCGCCGGAGGACGCGCCGGCCGTGGGCGTGTGCTGTTCGCCGAGAACACCCGTCTGTTGGCGGGGCACCGCCGCCGCCTCGACCATGAGGGGGCCACACATTCCGCCCTGTCCTTGGTGGTGGGCGGTGGGACGGCCGTCGGCCTCGGGCACATCGGGCGCGGGGGTGGGGTTCACGGAGGGCTTCCTTGTGATTTGTCCGGGTCAGTGCAACTGCCCGTTGTCGGTGCGGTGTCGCATGGAGCGTTCGGCGTCGGCCAGGGCGTCGGCAAAGCGGTCGAGGACGGCCACGGCCTGTTCGTCGGTGAGGGTGAGAGGAGGAAGTAGCCGTACGACACCGGAGTGGCGTCCGCCGAGTTCGACGATGAGCCCGCGGTTCAGGCACTCCCGCTGGACAGCGGCGGCGAGTGCCGGGGCGGTCGGCGGGACCAGGGCGTCGGGGGCGGCGGCGTCCGGGTCGACAAGCTCGACGCCGATCATGAGGCCCCGGCCGCGTACGTCTCCGATGCAGGGGTGGGCCGCGGCCAGTCCCTGCAATCGGCCCAGCATGCGCGCCCCGAGGGTCGCGGCGCGGTCGGCGAGCCGGTTCTCGCGCACGAAGGCGAGGGTGGCCGCGCCCGCCGCCATGGCCAGTTGGTTGCCGCGGAAGGTGCCGGCGTGGGCACCGGGCTGCCAGGCATCGAGTTCGGACCGGTAGACGATGACAGCCAGTGGAAGGGAGCCGCCGATCGCCTTGGAGAGCACCATCACATCGGGCACGACACCGCTGTGTTCGACCGCCCAGAAGGCACCGGTGCGCCCGACGCCCGTCTGCACCTCGTCGGCGATCAGCGGAATCGAGCGGGCGGCGGTGATCTCCCGCATCCTGCGCATCCAGGCATCGGGGGCCGGGATCACTCCACCCTCACCCTGCACCGGTTCCAGGATCATCCCGGCCGGCGTGGACACTCCGCCCTTGGAGTCGTCGAGGAGGTTCTCGGTCCAGCGGGCCCCGAGTTCGGCACCGCGTTCGCCGCCGATCCCGAAGGGGCATCGGTAGTTCTGCGGGAAGGGCAGCCGGGTCACGCGTACGTCGGTGGCGCCACCCGAGGCGTCGAGCGCGCCGGCCGTCATCCCGTGGTATGCGCCGGTGAAAGCAAGGAGGCCGCTTCGGCCGGTCGCCGTCCGGACGAGTTTGAGGGCGGCTTCGACCGCGTCGGTGCCGGCAGGCCCGCAGAACTGGACCCGGGCGTCGTCGGCGAACTGCGGTGGCAGCGTGGCGAACAGCTCGGTGGTGAACGCGTCCTTGACCGGGGTGGCGAGGTCGAGGACATGCAGCGGCGCTCCCGAGTCGATCACTTTCCTGATCGCTTCGAGAACCACAGGATGGTTGTGCCCGAGCGCCAAAGTCCCCGCCCCGGAAAGGCAGTCGAGATAGCGCCGCCCGTCCGCTCCTTCGATCGTCAGTCCCCGGGCCCGTACGGGAACGATGGGCAGCGAGCGTGCATACGTACGGGCCGCAGATTCGCGGAGCGACTGCCGACGCAGAATCCCCTCGTGTGCGGCAGGCAGCGCCACCGGAGCAGGTTCGGTCACGGCCACGGCTGTTGGTCCTCCAGCTGTAACAGTTGCGTTGCACATCGGTACAGCGTTCGTAGGCCGCCCACCCACGCTGAACGCTGGCCTTGTGCCCCCCGTACGTACCCAACGACGCCGGGAGCGGGGGATTACGGGCATTCGGAAGATCCTTGCGGTGACGGAACCGCGGACCTGCTGCGCACCGTCCCCATCGGCACCGGCATAGTGGGGGCCGCAGCCGGGCCAGGCTCCACGTACGGCCCCCGGCTGAGCAACGCTTTGTGAAGTTTCGACAGTTCAGAGTTATGAAGTCCCAGGGGGATCACGACATGCGACCCATTCGCCCGACGCTGGCAGCGGCCTCCATCGCCGCTGTACTCGCGCTGGCTGCCACCGCCTGCGGTCCGAGCGAGGACAACGCGGGCGAGAAGCCGAGCACGCCCGCCAGCCAGCCCACCGACGGCAAAATCACCATCCCGGACGATCTCAAGGACCGGCTCAAGGAGCGCGGGATCGACCTGGACAAGTGGAAGAACGGCGAGTGGAAGAACTGGGACAAGGACAAGTGGCTCCGTGAGGCCAAGGACTTCGTCAACCCGATCATCGAGGGCCTCTGGGACCCGGACCGGATGCGCGATGCCGACAAGCCGCCGGAGAAGCCCGTCGACAACGACATCTCGGGCGACGAAGGTGTCACCGACCCCACGCCCGCCCCGGTCAACGCGCAGGCCGTGAAGGCTCCGTACCACTCCAGCGCCGCCGAGGCCGGCAAGGTCTTCTTCGACGGCCCGGAGGGTTCGATGGTCTGCTCCGCGACCGTCGTCAAGGACCCGGCCCACCCCGGCAAGTCCAACATGGTGTGGACCGCGGGCCACTGTGTGCACGCCGGAAAGAGTGGCGGCTGGTACCGCAACATCGCCTTCGTGCCGTCGTACAACGACGGCGCCAAGCCCACCGCCACGCTGGAGAAGGCTCCCAAGGAGCAGATCGCTCCGTACGGCGTGTGGTGGGGCGACTGGGCCCAGACCTCCGAGCAGTGGATCTCCCAGGGCGCCGCGACCGGCGGCCAGGGCGCTCCGTTCGACTTCGCGGTGATCCACGTCACGCCCGAGAAGGGCGGTACGGGCAAGTCGCTTGAGGAGACGGTCGGTTCGGCGCTTCCGGTCGACTTCAACGCCCCGGCTGTACCGAAGATCAATAACATGACTGCCAAGGGCTACCCCGCGGCGCCGCCGTACGACGGCCAGAAGCTCTTCCAGTGCTCCGACAAGCCGGGCCGACTGTCCATCAAGGCCAACGAGCCGACGATGTACCGCATCGGCTGCACCATGACCGGCGGTTCCTCCGGCGGTGGCTGGGTGGCCAACGGCCGGGACGGCAAGCCCGCCCTGGTGTCCAACACCTCCATCGGCCCGGTGACGGCCGGCTGGCTGGCGGGTCCCCGCCTGGGTGACGAGGCCAAGGGCGTCTACAACTCGGTCAGCAAGAAGTTCGCGGGCCAGTAAGCAGTCCACAAAAGGGCAGGGGCCGATGGCTCCTGCCCTTCCTGGTGGAGACTCCGTGCAGGTGGGGCCCGTCTCAACTGTGCGGCTCCGCACCGGGCATAGAGTGGTGCCCAAGCAGGGGCGGCCCCGGAAGGCCGCCCTTTCGCGTGACACGCTCATGGCAATTCACGCGCACGACAGCACCACCACGCCGTCAGCTGATGCACGACACATTCATGGCACATAGATACATAGGCACATTTCCAAAAGCACTTCAGGGGGAATCGTTTCCATGCGATCCATACGTCCGCTGCTGGCTGCCACGGGCATTGCCGCAGCCCTCACGCTGACGGCCACCGCCTGTGGTCCGGGCGAGGACAAGGCGGCCGACAAGGCCGCCGCTTCCAGCCCCGCCGCCGACAAGGGCGGCGCGGATCTTCCCGCAGACCTGGCCGACAAGCTCAAGGAGCACGGTGTCGACCTGGACAAGTGGAAGAACGGCGAGTGGAAGAACTGGGAGAAGGACAAGTGGCTGCGTGAGGCCAAGGACTTCGTCAACCCGGTGATCGAGGGGCTGTGGAAGCCCAAGCGGATGACGACGGCCAAGGCGCCGGCGAAGACGCTCGCAGCCGGCGACATCTCCGGTGACCAGGGCGTCACCGACCCGGAGCCGCGCCCGGTCCAGGCCCAGGCGGAGAAGAAGCCGTACCACGAGAACGCGGCCCCGGTCGGCAAGGTCTTCTTCGATTCGCCCGAGGGCACGATGGTCTGCTCCGCCACCGTCGTCAAGGACCCGAAGAACCCGGGCAAGTCCAACCTGGTGTGGACAGCGGGCCACTGCGTCCACGCGGGTCAGGCGGGCGGCTGGTACCGCAACATCGCCTTCGTACCGTCGTACAACGACCTGGGCAAGTCCCCGGCTGCGCTGGAGAATGCGCAGCCGCAGGAGATCGCTCCGTACGGCGTCTACTGGGCCGACTGGGTCTCGACCTCGGGCGAGTGGATCTCCCAGGGCGGCCCGACCGGCGGTACAGGTGCTCCGTACGACTACGCGGTGCTGCATGTGAAGCCGGAGAAGGGCAGCAAGTCGCTGGAGGAGACGGTGGGCAACGCCCTCGACGTCAACTTCGATGCGCCCGAGGCCAAGAGCATCAGCGCGATGGGTGCCTGGGGCTACCCGGCGGCCCCGCCGTACAACGGCGCGATCATGCACAAGTGCATCGACCGTCCGGGCCGTCTCTCGATCGCTCCCGGTACGCCGACGATGTGGCGCATCGGCTGCACCATGACCGGCGGTTCCTCCGGCGGTGGCTGGTTCGCCAACCAGCCGAACGGCAAGCCCGCGCTGGTCTCCAACACCTCCATCGGCCCGGTCACTTCGGGCTGGCTGGCGGGTCCGCGCCTGGGCGCCGGAGCCAAGCAGATCTACACCGCGATGAGCGACAAGTTCGCGGGCCAGTAAGTCTGCCGGCCGCTGGACACACACCAAACCGGAAGGCCCGTCCCCTCTCGATGAGGGGGCGGGCCTTCCGGCTTGTTCGGATCAGTACGCGATCAGCGAGTCGCCGGCACATACGGCGCCAGCGCCGCGGCCAGCTCCTCGTGCACCCGCGCCTTGAGCAGCGTGCCCTCCGTGGTGTGTTCCTCGGAGAGAACCTCGCCCTCGGCATGCACCCGCGAGACGAGCCCGCCCTGGGTGTACGGCACGAGGACCTCGATCTCGACCTCGGGCCGCGGCAGTTCGACGTCGATGAGCGCGAGCAGCTCGTCGATCCCCCTGCCGGTCCGCGCCGACACCGCGATCGCGTGCCGCTCGATACGCAGCAGTCGCTGCAGTACGAGGGGATCGGCCGCATCCGCCTTGTTGATCACCACGATCTCGGGCACGTCCGTCGCGCCCACATCGCGGATCACCTCGCGCACGGCGGCCAGCTGCTCCTCCGGTGCCGGGTGCGATCCGTCCACCACATGCAGGATCAGATCGGAGTCCCCGACCTCCTCCATGGTGGAGCGGAAGGCCTCGACGAGGTGGTGCGGCAGATGCCGTACGAACCCGACGGTGTCGGCCAGGGTGTAGAGCCTGCCGCTCGGCGTTTCAGCCCGGCGGACGGTCGGGTCCAGGGTGGCGAACAGTGCGTTCTCCACCAGGACGCCGGCGCCCGTGAGGCGGTTGAGCAGAGACGACTTACCTGCGTTGGTGTAGCCGGCGATCGCGACCGAGGGCACCTTGTTGCGCCGGCGCTCCTGCCGCTTGATCTCGCGGCCCGTCTTCATCTCCGCGATCTCCCGGCGCATCTTCGCCATCTTCTCGCGGATCCGACGCCGGTCCGTCTCGATCTTGGTCTCACCGGGACCACGGGTGGCCATGCCGCCACCGCTGCCGCCACCCATCTGCCGGGACAGCGACTGACCCCAGCCGCGCAGCCTCGGCAGCATGTACTGCATCTGTGCCAGCGCGACCTGCGCCTTACCCTCTCGGGACTTGGCGTGCTGGGCGAAGATGTCCAGGATCAGGGCGGTGCGGTCGACCACCTTGACCTTGACGACGTCTTCGAGGTGAATCAGCTGGCCGGGGCTGAGCTCACCGTCGCAGACAACGGTGTCGGCGCCGGTTTCGAGCACGATGTCGCGCAGCTCCTGCGCCTTGCCCGAGCCGATGTAGGTGGCCGGGTCGGGCTTGTCACGGCGCTGAATGACGCCGTCGAGCACCAGCGCGCCCGCCGTCTCGGCGAGCGCCGCCAGCTCCGCGAGGGAATTCTCCGAGTCCTGTACCGTCCCCGTGGTCCAAACGCCGACCAGCACCACACGCTCAAGGCGCAGCTGCCGGTACTCGACCTCGGTGACGTCCTCGAGTTCCGTGGAGAGACCCGCCACACGCCGCAGCGCGGCTCGCTCGGAGCGGTCGAACTGATCGCCGTCCCGCTCTCCGTCGATCTCGTGGCTCCAGGCGACGTCCTCTTCCATCAGGGCATCAGCCCGAAGGCTCTCGGTGCGCGTGTCCGCGAAGCTCTGCTCGTTCTGGGAAGGGGATGAAGAGGAGGTCATTGGATCCTTACGTCGATGGGAGTCGATGGAAAAAGTGCCGGAGAAAATTCCGGTACGTCAGTCACAACGCGTAATGGCCCCGGATGATTCCCCAAGAGGTTCCGGCCCCGGCCGCGTCGTCGACCTGTTGATGGTCCCACGGGCCCGCCGGGGCCGTCACCCCAGTTTCAGCGGGCTGCGGCGGCTGGGCCGGCCGTGCTGCGCCAGTCCGCGTGCCCCGGCATCGGCGGCGTCCGCTTCCCGTACAGCCATTCCCGGAAGAACGCCGACAGGTCACGGCCCGCGATCCCCGACGCCAGTGCCGCGAAGTCGGCCGTGGTCGCCGTCCGGTCCCGGTGCCCGCTCACCCAGGCCCGCTCCAGCTGCCCGAAGGCGTCCTTCCCGATCGTCTGCTGCAGCGCGTACAGGACCAGTGCGCTGCCGCCGTACACCACGGGACGGAAGATGCTGATCTTCTCCCCCGGTGCCGGCGGCTTGGGCGCGGCCGGCGGCCCACCGTCCGCACGCCAGCGGTCGGACTGCCTGTACGCCTCGCGCATCCGCAGATCCAGGGACCTCTGCGCCTTCTCGTCGGCGTACAGCGCCTCGTACCAGGTGGCATGCCCCTCGTTCAGCCACAGATCTGACCAGGTGCGGGGCGAGACACTGTTGCCGAACCACTGGTGGGCCAGCTCATGCACCATGATCGAGTCGACGTACCACTCGGGGAAGGTGCCCTGGGTGAAGACCGAGCGCTCGAAGAGCGAGAGCGTCTGCGTCTCCAGCTCGTATCCGGTGTTGGCTTCTGCGATCAGCACTCCGTACGACTCGAAGGGATAGCGGCCGACCTGCCGCTCCATCCACTTCAGGTGTTCCGGCGTCTTCTTCAGCCAGGGTTCCAGCCTCGTGCGATCGGCGGTCGGCACCACATCGCGTACGGGCAGGGCGTGCGGCCCCTGACGGCGGACGACAGTCGAGCGGCCGATCGACACCTGGGCCAGCTCGGTGGCCATGGGATGCACGGTCCGGTACGCCCACGTGGTGGTGGACCCTGTCCGTACCTTTGCCGTCCGCTCTCCGTTGGCCACCGCGGTGAGCTCGCTGGGCGCGGTGATCCGGAAGGTGAAGTACGCCTTGTCAGCAGGGTGGTCGTTGGACGGAAAGACCCGGTGGGCGGCGTCGGCCTGGTTCGCCATCGCGAGCCCGTCGGCGGTACGCACCCAGCCTCCGGCGTCCGCGGGTCCCCTCGGGTCGCTGGTGTGCGTGACGGTGATCCGCAGCGGTGATCCTTCCTCGACCGCGTCCGGCGGGGTGACGACCAGGTCCTCTCCGGCACTCGCGAACTCGGCGGACTCGCCGTTCACTTCGACCGCGCTGACGGTGCCGTGCGTGAAGTCGAGATTGATGCGGTCCAGGCGCCGAGTCGCCAGTGCGTCGATCTTTGTGACGGCGTCCAGCGGCTCGGCGTTGCTGCCGCCATAGGTGAAGGCGATGTCGTAGGCGAGGACGTCATAGCCGGGATTGCCCAGCTGCGGAAAGAGCGGATCGCCGATGCCGAGCGGTGCGGGCGGAGGCAGGGCCGCGGCGACGAGGGTGGCCGATGCGGCGGCCAGCAGAGTGGCACGCAGTCGGCGCCGAGAGGTGTGCAGCATGCACTACGGCTATCAGCGCGCCCGGCGCGGACCGTGGCGGCGCGCGTCGCACCACCCGAACGAGATCAGGCGGTGGCCGCCGGATGCTGGGTGCGGCTCACGTCGTACACCCCCGGCACATCACGCATGGCGCGCATCAGGGCGGGAAGCCCGGCGGCGTCCGGGAGTTGAAGGGTGTACGTGTGCCGTACGCGCTGTTCGCTGGGCGGCTCGACGGTGGCCGAGACGATGGCCGCGCCCTCGGTGGCGATGACCTCGGTGAGATCGGCCAGCAGGCGCGGGCGGCCGAAGGACTCCGCGATCAGAGTGACCCGGCATTCGGCGGCATCGCCCCAGCTCACCGCGATGGGCTCGCGGTCCAGGGCTCTCATGCGGGCCACGGCCGGACACTTCTCGCGGTGGACGGTCACGGCGCCGCCGCGTACCGCGAACCCGGTGACGGCGTCCGGCGGTACGGGCGTACAGCAGCCGGCGAGACGTACCGTCGCGTCCGGCAGATCGACGACGGCGTTCGCGGCCGCAGGCCGGTCGGCGGTGACGGGGGCGGGCCGGCGGATGGCGGTGGCGGGGACCTTCGTCCCCTCCGGATTCGCCTCGAGCCAGGCGGTGATGGCGATGCGCGCAGCGGGTGTGCGGGCATGGTCGAGCCAGTCGGGCGAAGGTCCGGATGCGGCGTCCTGGGCGAGGAGCAGATGCACTGTGTCGCCGTCGCTCAGCACCGTACTGAGCGTCGCCAGACGGCCGTTGACGCGTGCGCCGATACAGGCGTGCGCCTCTTCTCCGTACTGCGCGTACGCGGCGTCCACACAGCTCGCGCCGACGGGAAGTCCGAGCATGCCGCCGTCGGCGCGGAAGACGGTGATCTCCCGGTCCTGTGCCAGATCCGCACGCAGGGAGGACCAGAAAGTGTCGGGGTCGGGGGTGGACTGCTGCCACTCCAGGAGGCGGGAGAGCCAGCCGGGCCGGGTGGGGTCGGCTCGTTCGCCGTCGGCCGGTTCTGCCCCTTCGACGGGTTCCAGGGGTACGTATGGATTGCCGAGTGCGATCACTCCGGCCTCGGCGACCTTGTGCATCTGGTGCGTACGGATGAGGACTTCGGCGACCGCTCCTTCCGGTCCCGCGACAGCGGTGTGCAGCGACTGGTACAGGTTGAACTTGGGGGCGGCGATGAAGTCCTTGAACTCGGAGATCACCGGGGTGAAGCAGGTGTGCAGCTCACCCAGGACGCCGTAGCAGTCGGCGTCCTCGCCGACGAGCACCAGCAGCCTGCCGAAGTCCGTGCCACGCATCTCGCCACGCTTGCGCCGCGCCCGGTGGACGGAGACGAAGTGCCGTGGTCTGACGAGGACTTCGGCGGCGATGTCGGCGTCCCGCAGCACCGCCTTGAAGTCCTCCGCGGTGGCGGCGAGCGCATCACCCGCGCCGGTGTTCTCGGCGATGAGGGCGCGGGTGCGTTCGTACTCCTCCGGGTGGAGGATCGCGAAGACCAGGTCCTCCAGCTCGGTCTTGAGCGCCTGTACGCCGAGCCGTTCGGCGAGGGGGATGAGGACGTCGCGGGTGACCTTGGCGATACGAGCCTGTTTCTCGGGGCGCATGACGCCGAGCGTGCGCATGTTGTGCAGCCGGTCGGCGAGTTTGATCGACATCACGCGGACGTCGTTGCCGGTGGCGACGAGCATCTTGCGGAACGTCTCGGGCTCGGCGGCGGCGCCGTAGTCGACCTTCTCCAGTTTGGTGACGCCGTCGACGAGATAGCAGACCTCGGCGCCGAACTCCGTACGCACCTGATCGAGGGTCACCTCGGTGTCCTCGACGGTGTCGTGGAGGAGCGAGGCGGTCAACGTCGTGGTCTCGGCACCCAGTTCGGCGAGGATCAGCGTCACGGCGAGCGGATGCGTGATGTACGGCTCGCCGCTCTTGCGGAACTGTCCGCGGTGGGAGGACTCGGCCAGGACGTACGCCTTGCGCAGGATGGCGAGGTCGGCGTCGGGATGGTGTGCGCGGTGCGCGTCGGCGACATGGCCGATCGCGTCGGGCAGCCGGTCCCGGGCGGCAGGCCCGAGGAGCGCGGCGCGGCCCAGCCTGCGGAGGTCGATCCTGGGGCGGCCGCGCCTGCGGCTGTGGGCACCAGGGTTGGTGGCCTC
Source organism: Streptomyces sp. NPDC060064 (assembly GCF_042736455.1). NCBI lineage: Bacteria > Bacillati > Actinomycetota > Actinomycetes > Kitasatosporales > Streptomycetaceae > Streptomyces > Streptomyces sp. NPDC060064. Next base: position 47,330 of record NZ_JBHWWF010000009.1, on the reverse strand, counting down.
TGCACTCATGGGGCACCTCCGGCAGCTTCGACCGGCGGTGGAAAGGGCAGGCGTGCACTCCGTGCCGGTGCTTGATGCTACCGAGCCCACCACGTGGCGCAGTCCGGCTCTCGCTCAGCGTGAAAGGGATCACCCATTCGAGCGAAGCTCTATGCGATCACGGTTTCGGTCACAGCGAGGAAGGCCGGTTCGATGTGACCCTCGGCGACGATGACGGCGGGGGCTGTCATCTCGATCTCGCCGTCGGGCCGTTCCGTGATCATCAGCCGTCCGCCGGGGAGATCCACGGTGTACGTGACCGGGGCGCCGGTGACCGAGGGGTCCGCGCCGTCCCTGCGGGCGGCCGCCACGGCGACTGCGCACGCACCCGTGCCGCAGGAGCGGGTCTCGCCGGAGCCGCGCTCGTGCACGCGCATGGCGACATGGCGCTCGCCGCGGTCGACGACGAACTCGACGTTCACGCCGTCCGGGTAGACCGACGCCGGACTGAAGGCCGGTACGGAGAGCAGATCGCCTGCGTGGTCCAGGTCGTCGACAAAGGCAACCGCGTGCGGGTTGCCCATGTTGACGTTGCGGGCGGGCCAGCTGCGGCCGTCGACGGTGACTGTGACGCCGTCCTCGGGAAAGAGCGCGCGCCCCATGGAGACGGTGATGTCGCCCTCCTTGGTGAGGTGCACCTTCTTGACGCCGCCGCGGGTCGCCACGGCCAGGTCGCCCGCCTCGGCATGGCCCGCTCGCTCGAGGTAGCGGGCGAAGACGCGTACGCCGTTGCCGCACATCTCGGCGATCGACCCGTCGGCGTTGCGGTAGTCCATGAACCACTCGGCCTCGTCGGCCATGTCACGCGCCTCGGGGTGCGCCGCGGACCGCACGACATGCAGCAATCCGTCGCCGCCGATGCCGGCCCGGCGGTCGCAGAGCCTGGCGACAGCTGATGCGGGCAGGTCGATGGCGTTGTCCGGGTCGGGGACGATCACGAAGTCGTTCTCGGTCCCATGGCCCTTGAGGAAGGCGATCGGCGAGGTCTGCGGAGTGCTCACGCCGTCCATCGTACGAGGACGGCCGGGCGGACAGTTCAGCGGAGGCGTGCCACGCGCCAGACGGCGAGCGCGACGATCGCCACGCCCACGCCGACGTACAGGGCGATGACCCGCCAGTCGGGGCGCTCCCCGGAGCCGCGGGCCGGCAGTCCGGGCCAGGTGTGGCCCACGCGGCGGGCTGCCATCACGCCCCAGCCGGCGGCGCAGCAGCTGATCAGCAGTCCCAGCATGGCGACGACCGCTCCGCCGTCGCCCGTGCCGAAGGCGAGAGGGAAGGCGAACATCAGGGAGCCGATCGCGGCGAGCGTCACGATGGGGGCGAGCTGCCAGATCCGCAGCCTGCGCTGCGGGCGCAGTTCGACCTCGACCTCGTCCGCGATCACGTCCTGCTCGTCAGGCCCGTCCGGACTCAGACGGGACGCGCTGTCCGCTGCGTCACGCCTTTCCTGTTCTCTGTCGCGAGGGCCGGCCTCCATCGCCACGCGCCCTCCCAATTCGGACTCCACGTCGATCGATGCTCGATGATGGCACGCTCCAGGGCGCCGAAATGACTGGCAGAGCGTCCCGATGCCATCACGTGATCAGGCTGTGACCGCTCGTTCGACCAACGCCAGCGCCAGGTGCGGAAGTTCCGCCCTGTGCTGGGCGGCGCCGCTCAGCCAGTGCACCCGCGGGTCCCGCCGGAACCAGGAGTCCTGGCGGCGCGCGAAGCGCTTCGTGGCGCGCACGGTCTCCTCGCGCGCCTCCTGGTCCGTGCACTCCCCCGCGAGCGCCGTGAGCACCTGCTGGTAGCCGAGTGCACGTGAGGCTGTGCGCCCCTCGCGCAGACCTTGCGCCTCCAGCGCACGCACTTCGTCGACGAGACCCGCCTCCCACATCCGGTCGACCCGCAGCGCAATGCGCTCGTCGAGCTCGGGGCGTGCGACGTCGACGCCGATCTGGACGGTGTCGTACACGGCGTCATGGCCGGGGAGATTGGCAGTGAAGGGCTTGCCGGTGATCTCGATGACCTCGAGCGCCCGGACGATGCGGCGGCCGTTGCTGGGCAGGATCGCGCTGCCGGCCTCGGGGTCGGCGGTGGCGAGCCGGGCGTGCAGCGCACCTGAGCCGTGCCGCGTCAGCTCCTCCTCGAGCCGGGCACGGATCTCTGGGTCGGTGCCGGGGAATTCGAGGGCGTCGATGGCACCGCGTACGTAGAGCCCGGAGCCACCGACGAGCACGGGTGTACGCCCTTCGGCGAGCAGCCGGTCGATCTCCGCCCTGGCCAGCCTCTGATACTCGGCGACGCTCGCGGCCTCGGTGACGTCCCAGATGTCCAGGAGCCGGTGCGGGACGCCACCGCGCTCGTCGGTCGTCAGCTTGGCGGTACCGATGTCCATCCCTCGGTAGAGCTGCATGGAGTCGGCGTTGACGACTTCACCGCCCAACCGCTGGGCCAGAAAAACGCCCAGATCGGACTTTCCGGCCGCGGTGGGACCGACGATGGCGATGACCCGCGGTGCGGGAGCTGCACTTCTCACTGCCCCAGTCTCGCAAACCCGCGGGCATGTCCCCGAACGAGCGAGGTGACGGCACAGGGGCGGGTTCGTTGCCTGTTGCGAGGTTCCGAACGCCGGTTTTTGGGCCGGTGCCCGCGGGCGGCGCAATGGGACGCCCCGGGCGGCGCGGAACTTCGCCCACACGAGTAGGCTATGGAGCAGATATGGGCGTTTTTTCACGATTTCGTCGTAAGTCCAAGACGACTGTCGAGGCGTCAACCGAGGAGGCGGCTGTCAGCACTCTGACAGCCGAGTCCCCGGTTGAGGCGGATTCCGATTCCGAAGCGTCGAAGGACGCGGCGGCCGAGGTCACCGAAGCCGAAGAGGCTGAGGTCGCCGAGGCGGCCGAGGCCACGGCGGCCGAAGGCGTGGAGATTCCGAAGCAGCAGTCGGCCGAGGAGGCGGCGGACAACGAAGCCGGAGAGGGCGCCCGCAAGTAGTCCCCGGCGAGGGAACACGAGGGAAGGTGACCCATGGGCTTCAAGGACACGCTGAAAGCCAAGCTCGCCCCGGCCAAGGACAAGGTCTCTGACCTCGCGCATCAGCACGGTGGCAAGATCGAGCACGGTCTGGAGAGAGCCGCCAAGACGGTCGATCAAAAGACCAAGGGCAAGTACAGCAGCAAGATCGAGACTGGCACCGGCAAAGCCAAGAACGCCCTGGGCCGAATCGCCCACAAGGACGATGGCACGACGCCTCCGGCTTCCTGACATCACCGGCGGGCGGCCGCGGAGCGAAGAGTTCCGCGGCCGCCCGCCGATGTACGTCCGCTCGACGTCCTCGTTACGTCACGCCTCTACATCCTCGTCACGTCCGCCACGACGGGCGGTTTGCGGCTCCGGGTCCGCTACGACGGGACGGCTCTACGTCCGCTAGGACCAGGCGGCGACGAAGTAGCCGACGCCGTACGGGGCATCCTCGTACAGCAGCTGTCCGGCCAGTCCCGCGTTCTCCGCGGCTCCCGCGAGCACCTGCCACGGAGCGCGGCCCGCCGCCTTGAGTTCGTACGCCAGTGACTCGTCCAGCGCCTTGAGCGCCTCGACATCGGCGGAGCCCAGCGCACGGGCGGCCTGTCCGTCGAAGTCCGCGGCCCGCTCGTCGAGATAGCCGGGGGCCTTGAGCGTGCGGCAGGCGCTGCCGTCACCCATCACCAGCAGCGCGACGCGGTCCGCCCTGGCGGCCAGTTCCCGTCCGACAGCCACGCAGCGCTCACCGGCGAGCTGCTCGCCGACACCGAGGCCCTCCACCGGGGCGTCCGCCCACCGGGCGCGGGTGAGCAACCAGGCGCCGACGGCCAGCGAGGGCGGCAGCGGCCGCTCCTGGACCTCGCCCGCTCCTAGCCGTACGTCGAGGTCCACGCCGAACCCGTGGAAGGATCCGGTCGCGCCCGCGAGGTGCGGGCCGCGGCCGTCCTGCTCGGCAGGTCCCAGCACGACGAGCAGATCGGGCCGTGCGGCGGCGAGCACCCCGAGCACATCGGCGCACGCGGTCCGCGCGGTGTCGAGTTCCGGGGCGGCCCCGGCGGCGACGTCCGGGACCAGCAGCGGCGGACAGGGGCAGACGGCTGCGGCGACAAGCATGATCGCCAGCGTAGTCCGTACTCAGTCCGTCGCTCCGGCCGGCGGGCCTTCCAGCGGGCTGTCCGCCTTCCGCGGGTGTCCGTCAGTCGCAGCCGCACCCGGGCGCCTGAGCCGCCGGCAGCGGCTCGGGTGCGCCGATCTTCGGCAGGCCCAGCATCACGCCGGCCGGCTTCGCGGCCGCCGCGGCATTGCGCTTCTCCCAGGCGTCGCCCGCCCGGGTAGGACGTACGGAGTGCACAGCGCCCTCGGCGAGCAGGTGGTGCGGCGCGGCATAGGTGATCTCGACAGTCACCACATCGCCCGGGCGCACTTCCTCGTCCGGCTTGGTGAAGTGCACCAGGCGGTTGTCGGGGGCGCGCCCCGAAAGGCGGTGGGTGGCGCCGTCCTTGCGGCCCTCGCCCTCGGCGACCATGACCTCCAGCGTCCGGCCGACCTGCCTCTTGTTCTCCTCCCAGGAAATCTCCTCCTGGAGGTCGACCAGGCGCAGATAGCGCTCCTGGACGACCTCCTTGGAGATCTGCCCCTCCATGGTGGCCGCCGGGGTGCCGGGGCGCTTGGAGTACTGGAAGGTGAAGGCGTTCGCGAAACGCGCCTCGCGCACCGCGTGCATCGTCTGCTCGAAGTCCTCCTCGGTCTCGCCGGGGAAGCCCACGATGATGTCGGTGGAGATGGCGGCGTGCGGAATGGCCGCGCGCACCTTCTCGATGATTCCGAGGAAACGCTCCTGCCGGTACGAGCGGCGCATCGCCTTCAGGATCGTGTCCGAACCCGACTGCAGCGGCATGTGCAGCTGCGGCATGACGTTCGGGGTCTCGGCCATCGCGGCGATCACGTCGTCCGTGAAGTCGCGCGGGTGCGGCGAGGTGAAGCGGACCCGCTCCAGACCGTCGATCTTTCCGCAGGCGCGCAGCAGCTTGGAGAACGCCTCGCGGTCGCCGATGTCGGAGCCGTACGCATTGACGTTCTGGCCGAGCAGGGTGATCTCGGAAACGCCCTCGGCGACAAGCGCCTCCACCTCGGCCAGGATGTCGCCGGGCCGGCGGTCCTTCTCCTTGCCCCGCAGCGCCGGGACGATGCAGAAGGTGCAGGTGTTGTTGCAGCCGACCGAGATGGAGACCCACGCCGCATAGGCGGACTCACGGCGGGTCGGCAGCGTCGAGGGAAAGGCCTCGAGCGACTCCGCGATCTCGACCTGCGCCTCTTCCTGGATACGGGCGCGCTCCAGCAGCACCGGCAGCTTGCCGATGTTGTGCGTACCGAAGACGACGTCCACCCACGGCGCCTTGGTCACGATGGTGTCGCGGTCCTTCTGGGCCAGGCAGCCGCCGACGGCGATCTGCATCCCGGGCCGCTTGGTCTTCATCGGCGCGAGCCGGCCGAGATTGCCGTACAGCTTGTTGTCGGCGTTCTCCCGCACCGCGCAGGTGTTGAAGACGACGACATCGGCGTCACCGTCGGCGCCCTCGGGCGCGCGCACATAGCCTGCGTCCTCCAGCAGGCCCGACAGCCGCTCGGAGTCGTGGACGTTCATCTGGCACCCGTAGGTGCGCACCTCGTAAGTTTTCGCACTCATCGCGCCCACCAGGGTACGGGGTCGTACCGACGCTCCGCCCCTCCCTTCCGTGAGGGAGGGCCTGGCCATTACAGGGAGTGAGCTGGCAGGATCGCGGCCATGTTCCCGGCCCTGTCCCGCATCAGCCGCCGCCGTGCCCTCCAGGGGTCGGCCGCTGCCCTGGTGGTGTTCGGGCTGCTGCTGTGGTGGCTGCTGCCCTTCGGCGCCACCTCTCCGCGCGGGACGCTGACCTTCAGCACCGGTTCGCAGAGCGGCGTCTATCAGCGGTACGGCGTGCTGCTGAAGGACGCACTCGCCCATGACCTGCCGGATGTGAAGATCGATCTGCGGACCAGTGAGGGCTCGCAGCAGAATCTCGCGCGGGTGGCCGCAGGCGAGGCCGACTTCACCATCGCCACGGCCGACGCCGTCGCCAAGTACAAGCGGGACGGCAAGCCGGGCGCCGCCCGGCTGCGCGGCTGTGCCCGGCTGTACGACGACTATGTGCAGCTCATCGTGCCGCGCGGCTCGCCGGTGATGTCGGTCCGCGATCTGCACGACAAGCGGGTGGGCATCGGGCAGGAGGGGTCGGGTGTGCGGCTGGTCGCCGAGCGGCTGCTGAGGGCCTCAGGGATCGACCCGACGCGGGACATCACTCCGGTCCCGGCCGGAATCGACACGGTGCCCGGGCGGCTCGAAGCCGGCGAGCTCGATGCCTTCTTCTGGTCGGGCGGCCTGCCGACGGCGGCCATCGAAGAGCTGTCCGCGCGCTTCCAGATCCGGCTGGTCCCGCTGGAGGCCGATCTCGTCGAGAAGCTGCACGCCACAGGCGAGTCGACCAGCTACTACCGCTCCGCGGTGATGCCCGCCGACGCCTATCTCCAGGCGCAGAGCGGCGTGCCAGTGCCGACCGTGGCGGTGGCGAATCTGCTGGTCACCACGGACCGGATGGATCCGGCGATGACCGAGGGCTTCACCCGTACGGTGATCAACAGCCGGGACCGTATCGGCAATACGGTGCACCCTGCCCAGCTGGTGGATCTGCGGACCGCGGTCTACACGGATCCGCTGCCGCTGCACGAAGGCGCCCAGCGCTACTACCGCTCGGTCAAGCCGTAGCCCTGGCTGGGCGGCCGTCATCGTCGCCCGGTCAGGCCGTCGATACCGCCCGGTCAGGCCGTAGGAGACGTACGCGGGACAGTGACGGTCACCCGCAGTCCGCGCGGCTCGTGATGCGCATACGCGATCGAGCCGCCGCCCGCCGTCAACAGCGCGCGCGAGATGGACAGGCCCAGGCCAGAGCCCTTGACGTTCTGGTGGCGGCCGCTGCGCCAGAAGCGGTCGCCGATTCGGGCCAGCTCCTCGTCGGTCAGACCCGGACCACCGTCGGTGATCACCACCGTGGAGCTCTCACCGTTGGAGGCGACCGAGACCGTGACCTCCTCGCCCTGGGGCGTGAACTTCAGGGCATTGTCGATCACCGCGTCCAGTGCGCTGGACAGCGCGACCGGATCGGCCCAGGCGGTGACCGCGGCGCCGTGTCCGGTCAGCCGGACGCCCTTCTCCTCGGCGAGGGGGCGCCAGGCCGCGACCCGCTCGGCGGCCAGTTCGCCGATATCGGTGAGCTGAAGATCCGCGGAGGCGTGCTCGGCCAGCGCCAGGTCCAGCAGGTCGTCGAGGACCTGGGCGAGGCGCTTGCCCTCGGTGCGGACCGAGGCGATCTCCTCGTTGCCCGCAGGGAGTTCGAGTGCGAGGAGTTCGATCCGGAGCAGCAGTGCGGCGAGCGGGTTGCGCAGCTGGTGGGAGGCGTCGGCGACGAACGCCCGCTGCTGTTCGAGGACTTCTTCGACATTGTCGGCCATCTCGTTGAACGAACGGGCCAGGCGCCGGAGTTCCGGAGGTCCGCTCGCCGCCGCGACACGTGAGTTCATCTGCCCGGTCGCGATGTCGTGGGTGGCCGCGTCCAGGATGCGTACCGGCCGCAGCACCCAGCCCGTGAGGCGGAAGGCGGCGCCGACGGCCAGCAGCATCGCCGCGCCCTCGCCTGCCGCGATCAGCAGCCACCCCTGCAGCACGCGTGAACGCAGCTGGCCGGTGGGCGAGTCCGTGAACACCACGGCCACGACGTCCCCGTCCCGTACGACCGGTGAGGCGACGACGAGCCGGCCGCCCTGCTGCCACGGCCAGACCTGCGGCGGGTCATGGCTGCGCCGCCCCGACAGCGCCTCTTCGAAGGCCTGTCGGCCCTGGCCACTCAGCGGCACGGACCAGGTCTCGGGGGCGCGTGCCATGGCGTCGCTGTCGCGGTAGAAGACGCCCGCACTGATGCCGTAGGTGTCGTGGTATCGGTCGAGCTGCTCCTGGAGCGTGGAGCGCCGCTCGTCGGCACCCGAGCGATCGGTGACGAACTGCGCGAGCGCCGCGAAGCGCACCGTGTCGTCGATCCGGTCGACGACGACCCGCTGCTGCTGTGCGGCGGCCACGCTCACGGCGAGCGGGAAGCCGAGCGCGAGCAGCACGCCCGCCATGAGGACGATGAGCAGCGGAAGAAGTCGGGTACGCACAGGGAGTTACGGGCCTTACGCGCCGACGGGAACGACGAGGCGGTAGCCGACGCCGCGCACGGTCTCGATCAGGGCGGGCATGCGGAGCTTGGAGCGCAGGGACGCCACATGCACCTCGAGCGTGCGGCCGGTCCCTTCCCAACTGGTCCGCCACACCTCGCTGATGATCTGCTCCCGGCGGAAGACGACGCCCGGCCGCTGCGCGAGCAGGGCCAGCAGGTCGAACTCCTTGCGGGTCAGCTGCACCGTCGCACCGTCGACACTCACGCGGCGGGTGGGCAGTTCGATGACGACCGGGCCGAGCCGCAGCGCATGATCGGCGGTGGCCGTAGCAGCTTCGTCTCCGGGCGCGGTACGCCGGCTGACGGCGTGGATGCGCGCGAGCAGCTCACCGGTGTCGTACGGCTTGACGACATAGTCGTCGGCCCCGAGGTTGAGCCCGTGTATCCGGGATCTGACGTCGGCCCGCGCGGTCACCATGATCACAGGGATCGAAGTGAGCTTCCTGATCTTGCCACAGACCTGGTAGCCGTCCTGGTCGGGCAGCCCCAGATCCAGCAGTACGACCCCGAAAGGCGGCTTGTGCGGATGCGTCGCGGGCAGCACGGCCTGCAGCGCCTCCTCGCCGTTGCGAGCGTGCACCACTTCGAAGCCGTGCCTTGCGAGCACGGCGGAGAGGGCGGCGGCGACATGGTCGTCGTCCTCGACGAGCAGCAGTCTCATGGCCCCCCTCCGGTCGTGCGGTCTTGTTCGATGTACCTGGGCATCAAGGCCGATTGTCGCCCAGACAGTCAAGAGGCACCCGTTACATGGCGGTTTCCGTTACCCACCCGGTACGCCGATCACCTCCCCGTTCACGCATAGTGTCCGGTTGCAGCCGGATCGTTATCCTCAATTTCCGCTCAGATGTAATGACGCTGGTCGCACTAGGTGAATAGGGTCCTGCCAACCGAGGAGGACGGAGCAAGAAGCCGATGAGCGGAGTTTCAGTGACCAAGGGCGCCGAGGACGCTGTGCCCACCGCGGGCGACCTGGTCGTGCTGAGCAACGTCAACAAGCACTTCGGCGCGCTGCATGTGCTCCAGGACATCGACCTGACCATCGCCCGTGGCGAGGTCGTGGTTGTCATCGGGCCCTCCGGGTCCGGGAAGTCCACGCTGTGCCGCACGATCAACCGCTTGGAGACGATCGACTCAGGTGCGATCTCGATCGACGGCAAGCCGCTGCCCGATGAGGGCAGGGAGCTGGCCAGGCTGCGTGCCGACGTGGGGATGGTCTTCCAGTCGTTCAACCTCTTCGCGCACAAGACGGTGCTCGAGAACGTGATGCTGGGCCAGCTCAAGGTCCGCAAGATGGACAAGAAGGCTGCCGAGGAGAAGGCGCGCGCCCTGCTCGACCGGGTCGGCGTGGCCACGCAGGCGGACAAGTACCCGTCCCAGCTCTCCGGTGGTCAGCAGCAACGTGTCGCCATCGCACGGGCGTTGGCGATGGATCCCAAGGTGATGCTCTTCGACGAGCCGACCTCCGCGCTCGACCCCGAGATGATCAACGAGGTGCTGGAGGTCATGCAGCAGCTCGCCCGGGACGGCATGACCATGGTCGTCGTCACCCATGAGATGGGATTCGCGCGCTCGGCCGCCAACCGGGTCGTGTTCATGGCCGACGGCAAGATCGTCGAAGAGGCCACGCCCGACAACTTCTTCAGCAACCCGCGCAGTGACCGCGCCAAGGACTTCCTGTCGAAGATCCTGCACCACTGAGTCCCGGATCAGCTGATCACCCACATCGCGTCAACCCAGGGGAAAGTCACCATGAAGCTTCGCAAGGTCACCGCCGCTTCGGCCGCTGTGCTCGCACTCGCGCTGGCCGCCACCGCCTGCGGCTCCAATGACAAGGACAGCGACTCGGCCGGCGGCAAGAAGATCACGATCGGCATCAAGATCGACCAGCCGGGCATCGGCCTGAAGACGCCCGACGGCAAGTACACCGGCTTCGACGTCGACGTCGCCACGTACATCGCCAAGGAGCTCGGCTACGACGCCAAGAACATCACCTTCAAGGAGACGAAGAGCGCCGACCGCGAGACGGCGATCGAGCGCGGTGACGTCAAGTTCATCGCCGCCTCCTACTCGATCAACGACAAGCGTCTGGCCAAGGTCGACTTCGCCGGTCCCTACCTGCTGGCCCACCAGGACATCCTGGTCCGCGCCGACGACGACTCGATCAAGTCCCCGGCGGACCTGAACAACAAGAAGCTGTGCTCGGTCACCGGCTCGACCTCCGCGACGAACGTCAAGGAGAAGCTCGCCCCGAAGGCTCAGCTGCAGGTGTACGGCGGCTACTCCGAGTGCCTGACCGGCCTGGAGAACAAGGTCATTGACGCGCTGACCACCGACGACTCCATCCTCGCCGGTTACGCCTCGCAGGACTCGGCCAAGGGCAAGTTCAAGCTGGCCGGCTTCAAGCTGAGCAACGAGAACTACGGCATCGGCCTGAAGAAGGGCGACGCCGACCTGAAGAAGAAGATCGACGCGGCCCTTACCAAGATGGTCTCGGACGGCTCCTGGGAGAAGGCCGTGAAGGCCAACTTCGGTCCGGCGAACTACAAGAACGAGACCGCCCCGAAGATCGGCAACATCGTCAAGTAGTGAAGCAGGGCTGACGAGGTGCGCCGCCGCTGATGGCGGCGCGCCGGGCCCTCCCCACACGCGGAAGCGCGGGAGATCGTGTTCGACTTTCTTGAAGGTTACGACCTACTGGGGGCCTTCTGGGTAACGGTGCAACTCGCCGTCTACTCCGCCCTCGGTTCCCTGATATGGGGAACGCTATTGGCCGGCATGCGGGTCAGCCCGGTCCCCCTGATGCGCGGTTTCGGAACCACTTATGTGAACGTGGTCCGGAACATCCCCCTGACCGTCATCATCCTCTTCACCTCGCTGGGCCTGTTCCAGACGCTGAGCGTCACCCTCGGGGCGGAGGACTTCGAGACGATCAACTTCAGGCTGGCGGTGCTCGGTCTGATCGCTTACACCTCCGCCTTCGTGTGCGAGGCGTTGCGGTCGGGCATCAACACGGTCCCCACCGGCCAGGCGGAGGCAGCACGTGCCCTCGGGCTGAGCTTCACCCAGGTGTTGCGGATGATCATCCTCCCGCAGGCCTTCCGCTCGGTCGTCAACCCGCTGGCCAATGTGCTGATCGCCCTGACCAAGAACACCACGGTGGCCGCCGCGATCGGTGTCCTCGAGGCCGCGAACCTGATGAAGACCATGATCGAGGCTGAGGCCCAACTCATCCTGATCTCAGCTGTCTTCGCGTTCGGATTCATCTGCCTCACCCTCCCGACCGGACTGATCCTCGGCTGGGTGAGCAAGAAGGTGGCGGTGAAGCGATGACGTCCGTCCTCTATGACGCACAGGGGCCGCGCGCCAAGCAGCGCAACATCCTGTACACGGCGTTGTTCCTGCTCGCCCTCGCGGGCGTGCTGTGGTGGGTGTACGACAGCCTCAGCTCCAAGCACCAGCTCGACTGGATCAAGTGGAAGCCGTTCTTCACCAGCAGCCAGCCGTGGGAGACGTACCTCTGGCCGGGGCTTGAGAACACGCTCATCGCCGCGGGCCTCGCCCTGGTGATCGCACTGCCCCTCGGAGCGCTGTTCGGCATCGGCCGGCTCTCCGATCACCTGTGGGTGCGCATGCCGTCCGGCATCGTCGTGGAGTTCTTCCGCGCCATCCCGGTGCTGGTCCTGATGATCTTCGCGAACGCGGCGTACTCCCAGTTCGACAACATCAGTGCCGACCAGCGTCCCCTGTACGCCGTGGTCACAGGTCTCGTCCTCTACAACGCCTCGGTGCTCGCCGAGATCGTACGGGCCGGAATCCTGTCCCTCCCCCGGGGCCAGACCGACGCGGCCAAAGCGATCGGTATGCGCAAGGGCCAGACGATGCGGTACGTGCTGCTGCCGCAGTCGGTGACCGCCATGCTGCCCGCCATCGTCAGTCAGATCGTGGTCATCGTGAAGGACACAGCCCTCGGCGGCGCGGTGCTGACCTACTCCGAACTGCTGGCATCCGCTCGTCCGATGAGCGCCAACTACGGTGCGAACACCATCGCGTGTTTCACCGTCATCGCCCTGATCTACATCGCGGTGAACTTCACGCTCACCTCGTTCGCGAGCTGGCTGGAGGGCCGTCTGCGACGCGGCAAGAAGAGCACGGGTGCGGTCGTGGGCCCCGGAACCATCGAGGAGACTGCGGCCCCGATCTCGGTGTCGGGTGACTTCAAGTCCGGCGCCGGAGGCGGCGGCATCTGACGGTTCGGATCCACAGGCTCCACGGGGGCGGCGGCGCGGGTTGCGTCGCCGCCCCCGTCACTTGACGAGGGCACCCGCAATAGGTTGCATACGTTCTGTGATCGCGCACCGGGCTCCCCTCTCACCTTCCCGCACGACCCTTCGGGCCCGAGGAGTCACGCCGTGGACCCGGTGATCATCGTCGGCGCCGGGCCGGTCGGGCTCGCGCTCTCGCTGGCCCTTGCCACGCAAGGTGTCCCTTCCGTCGTACTCGACGAGGGCACGGACAAGGACGAGCCGCGCCCCGCACGCACGGTCGTACTGCGATCCGACACGGCGGCCATGGTGGAACGGCTCGGCTGCGCCACAGTCCGTGCCGAAGGAGCCCGCTGGACCGGCTGGCGCTCGATGCGGCGCAAGCAGGACGTACGGCAGCTCGTACTCGGCGACGGCGGCGCTCCCGCGCCGCTGCACATCCCCCAGCACGCGCTCACGCGCGGACTGCGGAACGCCGTCGCCGGGCAGCAGCTGGTCCGGCTCGTCACCGACAGTCGTCTGGACTCGCTGGAGCAGGACGCGAGCGGGATCAGCGTGCACACCCGCGGGCCCGGGGCGACCTGGTGGCGCGGAAGCCATCTGGTCGGCTGTGACGGTGCCAGGTCGACGGTCCGCAAGCTGCTGGGCATCCGCTTCCCGGGGCGTACGGCGGTGGAACGGCATGCCGTCGCAGCCCTGCGTACCGAACTTCCCTGGCCCGACGAGGCGTTGCTGCACCGCCAGCCGCCGTGGCGCACGGGCGGCGACGAGGTCACGGCCCGCCCGCTGCCGGACGGCGTCTGGCGTCTTGACTGGCTGCTGCCGCCCCGCGGTGAACTGGTCACCCCCGACACCCTGGTGGCGCGGTTGCGGGACACCCTGGCCGGCTGGTGCGGTGAGACACCTCCGTACGAACTGCTCGACACCGGCGTCTACACCCTGCACCACCGGCTCGCCCGGCGCTGGCGTGTGGACCGGGCCTTCCTCGCGGGCGATGCCGCCCATCTGCTCGGCGCGCTCGGCACCCAGGGCCTCGACGAAGGGCTGCGGGACGCCGACAACCTGGCGTGGAAGCTGGCGCACATCTGGCACCACGGCGCGTCCGAGCCGCTGCTCGACAGCTATCAGGCGGAGCGGCGCGCCGCCGTCGCCGCGCGGCTGCGCGCCGCCGACCAGTCGCTGCCGATACTGCGCGGCGGCAGCGCGCTGCGTACGTACTTCCCGGGCAGCGCGCGCGGGCACGACACCCTCCTCACCGACGGCCATCTGGGGCACGGCCCACTGGGTGCGCCCCCCGTTTACACGTACTCCCCCCTCGCACCTGAGTACGCCGACGCGCAGACGCTCGTCGGCACGGAGGCGGGCGCGCCGGTCGCCGATGTACGGGTGACCGTGCCCGACGGGGCCAGCGCACGCCTGCGGGACAGGCTGGGGCAGGGGCAGTTGCTGGTGGTGCTGGTCGCGCCGGGTACGGGGGTGTGGGACCGGCGGCACTGGGTGAGCGCGGGCGTGATGCCGCGGCTGGCGGCGGCGGTCACGGCGCTGCCGGTGCGGGCGGAGCTGCTGGTGACGGAGAGCTACCCGGGCGCGTCCGCGCACACCGTGCTGCTGGTGCGGCCCGACGGGCACCTGGTCGCGTCGTTCACGGGGGTGCGGCCTGCGGAGCTGTACGCGGCGGCGGACGCGGCGCGTGGCGGCGCTCCCTCAGCGGTACGCAGGGACCGCACTGCGGACATCAATTGACCCTCGAGGGTCGACATGGTGTACTCCGGAGCGTGACTGACACCAATGTGCGCCTGTGGCGGAGGGTCCATATGGACCTCGTCCGCTATGCGGGCTGCGTGTGTCGTCCGTCCTGCTGAATTCGCCTTCCTCGCGCGCTGTGGCCTGCTGAGCCCGCGTGCTCTCCCGCGAACTTCCAGGACGGTTTCCATGTCCCAGCCTGTCTCTGCCCCTGTGGCCACCCGTGACTCGAGCGCGCCAACCGCCGCCGAGCTGCTCGACTTCGTGCGGCGCTGCGCCGCCGACAACGACCTCATCGCCTCGCTCCCACTCGATCCCGAGGGCCGTACCTGGGTACGGCTCGAGGGTCCGGGCGGCAGTGAGGCGTGGCTGATCGGCTGGCCGCCGGGCACCGGGACCGGCTGGCACGACCACGCCGAATCGTTCGGCGCGTTCGCCACGGCCGCGGGCGAGCTGAAGGAGAACGCCCTCGCCGTGCGGCTGCCCGCGAGCGGATGGAAGACCCTGGAACTGAACGAGGGGGTCGACCGCGAGCGGCAGTTGGCGGCGGGCAAAAGCCGGGCCTTCGGTACACACCATGTGCACGAGGTGCTGAACGAGTCGTCCGCCGAGCATGCCGTATCGGTCCATGCGTACTATCCGCCGCTGCCGCTGATCCGGCGCTTCAGCCGGTCCGGCGCGGTGCTCCGTCTTGAGCATGTCGAGCGTCCGGAGGACTGGCAGTGAGCGAGCGGATCGGGATCGACGAGCTTCTGGAGCGGGTGCGGGAGGACCTGGACCGGGTAGAGCCGAAGGAGGCCTTCGAGGCGGCCGCGGACGGGGCGCTGCTGGTGGACATCCGGTACGCGGCGCTGCGCGAGCGGGACGGGCTGATTCCTGGTGCGCTGGTCGTCGAACGCAATGAGCTGGAGTGGCGGCTGGACCCGCAGGGCAGCCACCGTGCGCCGGAGGCGGTAAGTCACGATCTGCGGGTCGTGGTGATCTGCAATGAGGGCTACGCGTCGTCTCTCGCGGCCGTGTCCTTGCGGCAGTTGGGCATCCATCGCGCGACGGACCTGGTCGGCGGCTTCCAGGCCTGGAAGACCGCGGGCCTGCCGGTCGAGCCGTAAGTACGTCGGGAGCGGGCCGGTCCTGCGGTCCTGCTTGGCGGTGGCCGACTCGGTGGCGCGAGCATGCCGCTGGGGTGGGGGCGGCGCCAGGACGCGGGCCGGGGCTCGCGTCCAGGAGCTGGCATGTCCGGGAGCCGGCGCGGGCGGTGGTGCCCCAGCTGCGGGCGCGGCGTAGGCGCACCCCTGGACGCACCCCCCGGCGCGGGCGCACCGTAAACCCAGCCCTGGACGGCACCCTCGGCGCGGGCGCGGCGTAGGCGCAGCCCACGGCGCAGGCGCAGCCCTGGTCGCACCCCTGGTGCGGGCGCACCGAAGGGTCAGCCCTGGTCGCACCCCCTGGCGCGGGCGCAACGCAAGCCCAGCCCTGGACTGCACCCTCGGCGCGGGCGTGGCGTAGGCGCAGCCCACGGCGCAGGCGCAGCTGGACGCACCCTGGTGCGGGCGCACCGTAGGCTCAGCCCTGGCCGGACCCCTGGTGCGGGCGCACTGCAAGCCCAGGCGCGCAGCCCGCGGCGGCCGCGCTAGAAGCCGTCGCCCGCCACGTCGTCCGTGTCCTCGCCCTCTTCTTCCAGGGCGCGCTTGACCACCCGGAGGGCCGTGCCCTCCGGGTACCCCTTGCGGGCGAGCATGCCGGCCAGCCGGCGCAGACGACGGTCGCGGTCGAGGCCGCGGGTGGAGCGGAGTTTGCGGGCGACCAGTTCGCGGGCGGTCTCCTCCTCCTGCTCGGGGTCGAGCTGCCCGACCGCCTCGTCGATCAGCGCGGAGTCCACGCCCTTGGTACGCAGCTCCCGCGCAAGAGCGCGCCGGGCGAGGCCCCGGCCGTGGTGCCGGGACTCCACCCATGCGTCCGCGAAAGCCGCGTCGTTGATCAGGCCCACGTCCTCGAAGCGTGAGAGGACCTCCTCGGCCACCTCCGAGGGGATCTCACGCTTGTGCAGCGCGTCCGCGAGTTGCTTGCGCGTGCGCGGGGTCCCGGTGAGCAGGCGCAGACAGATCGCCCGCGCCCGCTCGGCCGGATCCTGGGGTGGCGGCTCCCCCTTCTCGGCCCTCGACGAGAAGGGGGGGCCGCTGTCCGGGTCCGGCCAGTCCGTTCGCCGTGCCACGGGTCAGCTCTTGGTCGCCGAGGCCTTGGTCGCCTTGGTGGCTTTCGCCGCCGGGGCGGGCACCTTCGCCGCGTCCTCGGCGCCCGCGGCACCTGCTGCGTCCGCGCCCGGCTCGGCCGTCGGAGCCTCCGGCTTGACGCCGACGCCCAGCTTCTCCTTGATCTTCTTCTCGATCTCATTGGCGAGATCGGGGTTGTCCTTCAGGAAGTTACGGGCGTTCTCCTTGCCCTGGCCCAGCTGGTCGCCTTCGTACGTGTACCAGGCGCCCGCCTTCCGTACGAAGCCGTTCTCCACGCCCATGTCGATCAGGCCGCCCTCGCGGCTGATGCCCTGGCCGTACAGGATGTCGAACTCGGCCTGCTTGAAGGGCGGCGCGACCTTGTTCTTGACGACCTTGACGCGGGTGCGGTTGCCGACCGCGTCCGTGCCGTCCTTCAGGGTCTCGATACGACGGATGTCGAGCCGCACCGAGGCGTAGAACTTCAGTGCCCGGCCACCGGTCGTGGTCTCCGGCGAGCCGAACATCACACCGATCTTCTCGCGGAGCTGGTTGATGAAGATCGCGGTGGTCTTGGACTGGTTCAGCGCGCTGGTGATCTTCCGGAGCGCCTGGCTCATCAGCCGCGCCTGCAGACCGACGTGCGAGTCGCCCATCTCGCCCTCGATTTCCGCGCGCGGCACCAGCGCCGCGACGGAGTCGATGACGATCAGGTCGAGGGCGCCGGAGCGGATGAGCATGTCGACGATCTCGAGCGCCTGCTCGCCGTTGTCCGGCTGGGACAGGATCAGGTTGTCGATGTCGACGCCCAGCTTCTTCGCGTACTCGGGGTCGAGGGCGTGCTCGGCGTCGATGAAGGCCACCGAACCGCCCGCCTTCTGGGCGTTGGCCACGGCGTGCAGCGTGAGGGTGGTCTTACCGGAGGATTCCGGTCCGTACACCTCCACCACGCGGCCGCGCGGTAGGCCGCCGACGCCGAGCGCGACGTCGAGCGCGGTCGACCCGGTGGGGATGACCTCGATGGGCTCGTTCGGCCGCTCGCCCAGGCGCATCACCGCGCCCTTGCCGAATTGCCGTTCAATCTGTGCGAGCGCGGCGTCGAGCGCCTTCTCGCGGTCGGTTCCTGCCATGGGTTCCACCCGATTTGCTTGAGTCGATCGCTTCACGTCAAAGACGCTAACCCCTGCCACTGACAATGGGCGCCGACGTCCTTCCAGCCTGTGGATAACTCTCGGAAACCGAGGGCCGGAATCCCATAAGAATGGATGTTCGATTTTGGTGTCAAGCGCACCACCCGGCACACCGGTCGGCCCGCCGAACCGCGCATCACACGGCTCGTCGCCCGGCTCGTCACGCAAGCCGGTGCCTTCCGGCACAGGGCGACCCGCCCCTCCCGTCTCCGACGGCCGGGAGTCCTGCTTCAGGCCCCGTCGTCGGTGTCCGCTCCGGCATTCCGCCCGCCTGCGCCGGCGACCGGAGCGTTACGACCCTTTCGCAGCACGTGCCACACCCGCGCGAACGTCCTTCCGTCGCGCAGCCGGTGGCCATGCACACGCGGATCGTCGGTCACGGCGTACCGCTTCACATACGCGCCGAGGAACGCCTGGAGGGTGGCCACCGCCGGGATCGCGATCAGCGCGCCGACCGCTCCCAGCAGCGCTGTGCCCGCGACAACCGAGCCGAAGGCCACCGCCGGGTGTATGTCGACGGTCTTCGAGGTGAGCTTGGGCTGCAGCACATAGTTCTCGAACTGCTGGTAGATCACGACGAATCCGAGCACCCACAACGCGTACCAGGGGTTGACGGTGAAGGCGATCAGCATCGGCAACGCGCCCGCCAGATACGTACCGATGGTCGGGATGAACTGCGAGACCAGACCGACCCAGACCGCGAGCGCCGGGGCGTACGGCACACCCAGGATCTCCAGCAGGATGTAGTGCGCGACGCCGGAGATCAGAGCCATCAAGCCGCGCGAGTAGAGGTAGCCGCCGGTCTTGTCGACCGCGATCTCCCAGGCGCGCAGCACCTCGGTCTGCTTGGCCGGCGGCAGTACGGAGCAGATCGCGCGGCGCAGCCGGGGCCCGTCGGCCGCGAAGTAGAACGAGAACAGGAAGATCGTCAGCAGCTTGAACAGCCCGCCGAGCACGGTGGCGGAGATGTCCAGCACTCCGCTCGCGCTGTTCTGGACGTACTTCCGCAGCCAGTCCGAGCGCAGCAGGCTGTCCTGGACCTCCACCCGGGAGAGCTCGGTGTGGAAGGTGTCGTTGATCCAGCGGATCACCGAGTCGAGGTACTTGGGGAAGTCCTCGACCATGTCGACGATCTGGCCCGCCAGCATCGAGCCGAGCAGCACGATGAAGCCGGCACCCGCGATCAGTACGGCGAAGAAGACCAGGAAGGTGGCGAGGCCGCGGCGCATGCCGCGCGCTGCCATCCGGCCGACCGCCGGTTCGATCGCCAGCGCCAGGAAGAAGGCGATCAGGATATTGATCAGCAGCCCGATGAGCTGGTGGAAGGCCCAGCTGCCGAGCTGGAAGCAGGCGAAGAGCGCCAGCGCGAGCACCATGGCACGCGGCAGCCAGCGGGGCATACGGCCGGAGCCACCGGGGCCGCCCTCAGGTGCGGGAGGCGGCACGGTCGGTGGGGTCGTGTCCTGAGCGGCTATGCCTTCGGCGGCTATGCCCTCGGCAGGCACGTCCTGGTCGGGCATGTCCTCAGCGGTCATGTCCTGGTTGGGCACGTCCTCAGCGGTCATGTCCTGGTCGGTCTTGTCGGTCGGGGCCACGCGGCCAGTGTCGCCCATGACTGCCGGGGGTAATCGGCCGCCCCGTGTCTCACCGCTCCTCCCACCGATTTCCGGCCGCTCGTCCCGTCGCTCGCGTGACCATGCGCCGCACCGCTCGCCTCAGCGTTTGTCCACGGGGATTCCGACGGCGGCGCAGACTCCGCGCCACACATCCTTCGTCTCCCAGCCGGCGGCCAGCGCCTCATGGACCGTACGGCCCCCGAGCTCGGCCATCACATGGTCGCGCGCGAAGGAATCGGCGTACGCCTGACCGAAGTGGTCCGCCATCCGCTCCCAGAAAATCGTCAACCGCATGACCTCAGTATCCCGCCCCTGGGGGTGCAGCCGCGTCCGTCCCTCTTGCCGAAAGGCCTTTCCGCCCTACGGTCAGAACATGGCTGGAACCGGAGCAACCCCCGCGTCCTCGCTCGCGTCCCCCCTCGCCCGCGCCGAGCACTTCATCTGGCTGACGGCCCGGGTGCTGGAACAGCGGCGGTTCGCGTACCACTTCCTCGTCGGCGGCTCGGACACCGTCGAGACAGCTCTGGCCGCGTACCTCAACGAGGACGGCGGTTACGGCCACGCCCTCGAACCCGATCTCCGCGGCCCCGTCAGCCAGCCGCTGCACACGGCTCACGCCCTGCGCATCCTCGACTCCATCGGCCGCTGCGGCGGACTGCGCGTGGAGCGGATGTGCCGTTACCTCACGGAGGTGTCGACGCACGACGGGGCACTGCCCGCGATCCACCCGTCCCAGCGCGGCTATCCGTCCGCGCCCTTCATCCCCATCGTCGACGACCCGCCGAGCGAGCTGCTCGCGACGGGTCCCGTGGTGGGGCTGCTGCACCGTAATCAGGTGTGGCACGCCTGGCTGTTCCGGGCCACGGACTTCTGCTGGGCCGCCGTCGACGCGCTGGAGAAGTCCCATCCGTATGAGATCGAGGCCGCCTTGGCCTTCCTGGACGGCGCCCCGGACCGCTCGCGCGCCGAGGCCGCGGCGGGCCGACTCGGCCGGCTGGTGCGCGAGCAGCGCCTGGCGGTGCTGGATCCGGAGCGACTCGACGAGTACCCGGTCGCGCCTGGCTACGCGCCGCAGGAGCATCACTTCCCGCACGACTACGCCCGTACGCCACAGTCACTCGCCCGCCGCTGGTTCACGGACGAGGAGATGGCGCGTTCGCTCGAGCATCTCGCGGAAGAGCAGCGCGAGGACGGCGGCTGGCCCGTCAACTGGCGCCAGTGGGCACCCGGCACAGCCCTGGAGTCGCGGCCGATCATGACGATCGAGGCGCTGCGGACGCTACGGGCGCACGGTCGCGCCATCGGCTGACGCGACCGGCCGCCGTCGTTTGCCCCTCCGTGTGGTCAGCCCCCGAGTGCGCGCACGCCCGCCGTGACCGCCACCGCCGCCCCGACGACCACCAGGAAGGGGGCGCGCAGGACCAGTGCGAGCGCTGCCGCCGCAAGGCCCGCGGCCCGTGCGTCGAGGACGAGGGAGTTGTCGGCGCTGAAGGTCTGCTGCGCGGTGAGCGCGGCCAGCAGGGCGACGGGCAGCAGGGCGGCCAGCCGCTGGACCAGGGGCCGCTCGAGGGCGTCGGCCGGGACGAGCAGGCCGACCAGCTTCACGAGGTAGCAGCCGACGGCGGTCGCCGCGATCGCGATCCAGATGCTCAACGGTCCTCGCCCTTCGCGCTGTCTGCCTTCTTGCCGTGTGTCGTCATGCTGTCTGTCTTTGTGCTGTCGGCGAACGTGCTGTCGCTCTTCGTGCCGTCGGCGATCGTGCGGCCCTTGAACCAGAGGACGGCGGGCGCGGCCAGCGCGGCGACCAGCACCGGCACTCCGGCGGGCAGCACCGGCAGGAACCCGAGCCCCAGGATCACCGCCAGTCCTGCGACAGCCCGCTCGGTCGTCGTCCGCAGCATGGGCGCGAGGAGCGCGAGGAAGACCGCAGGTCCTGCGGCGTCCAGCCCCCAGGCGGCGGTGTCGCCGATGGCTTCGGCGCCGAGCGCCCCCAGGAGCGTGGTGAGGTTCCACAGCACATACAGGGTCAGCCCGGTGACGGTGAAGCCGAGGCGCACGGCGCGCCGCGTGGGCTGGGCGAGGGCGACAGCCGTGGTCTCGTCGATGACCCAGTGCGCCGCGAAGGGGCGTACGAAGCGGGGCAGGGCGAGCAGCTGGGACAGCCGGAGCCCGTAGAACGCGTTGCGTACGCCGAGGAAGAAGGCGCCCGCGGCGGCGGCGAGCGGATTGCCGCCGGCCGCGATCGCACCGACCAGCGCGAACTGCGAGGCACCGGTGAAGACCAGCAGGCTGAGCGCACATGTCTGCAGCAGGCTGAGGCCGGATCCTGCGGAGGTCACGCCGAAGGCGAAGCCGGACAGGCCGACGGCGATGCCGACGCCGAGCGCGTCGCGCACGACGGCCGAGTCCGGCTTGGACACGGGCTCCGCGGTGGTGCGTATCTCTGATGAGGCCATCGTGTGAATCTCTGGGGGAGCTGTCTGTTCTGCCACGACGGGGAACTTACGCGGGGCCCTCGCCGGTGGTCTTGTACGTTCTTGCGCGCTCCTTGCGGTACGCCCCGGGCGGGACGCCGACGATCCGGGTGAAGTGCCGGTTCAGATGCGGCTGGTCGGTGAAGCCGACGGCGACGGCCGCCTCGGCGGGCGCTGTGTCTGCCTCCAGGAGATGGCGGGCGCGGCGCACACGCGCGTCGGTGAGCCAGGTGTGCGGCGGCATGCCGTATGCCGCCTTGAAGGCGCGCAGCAGCGCGAAGGGGCTGCTGCCGAGCTCCTTCGCCAGCTGTTCCAGGGAGGGCGGCTCGGCCATCCGCTCCTCGAGGAGCTCCTTCGCGAGGGCGGCGGTGCGGGCGCCGGAGGCCGTGGGCGCACGGGAGGGGAGGGCGCTTCCGTGGCGGCCGAGCAGCCGGGCCACCGCGATGCGCAGCAGGCTGTCGGCGGCCAGTGCGTTGCCTTCCTCCGCCGCCCGGTGCACCCCGCGGATCAGCTGGGCGGTCTTGGGGTCCTCGACGATCGTCTCGGCGAATCCGGGGGTGCCGCGGAGCGTGGTCACGGCCCCGGCGATGTCGGAGACGAGCTCCACGGAGGGGTAGAGGGTGGCGTACGTCCAGCCTTCGGGCACCCCGGCGCGGGCGGCGTGCGGCACCTCCGGGTTGATCATGACGACGGTTCCGGGGCCTGCTTGGATGACTCCCTCCGGCAGGCTCACGTCCTCGAGACCGCCGGTGACCGCGCCGAAGGTGAAGCCCTCGTGGCTGTGGCGCGGGAAGGTGTGCCGAACATATCGGGCACGCAGCAGATCGAGGCCCGGCAGTTCCTCGTACTGCCAGTGCCTCGCCCACTCGTGCGGTATCGGCCGCCCCATGCAGCCATTGTGCTCCGGCCGCCTCATCGCTGACCTGGGGGTCCATGACCTGGACAGCTGATTGTCAGTGGTGCGGTGCACGATAGGGGGCATGGCCAGGTCTGCACTCGACTCCTTCTCTCCCGCGACCCGAAGCTGGTTCACGGGGGCGTTCAGCGCGCCCACCGCCGCACAGGACGGGGCCTGGCAGGCCATCGGGGAGGGCTCGGACGTGCTGGTCGTGGCACCGACGGGCTCCGGCAAGACCCTGGCCGCGTTCCTCGCCGCGCTGGACCGCCTCGCATCCGCGCCGCCGCCCGCGGACGCGAAGATGCGCTGCCGCGTGCTGTACGTATCGCCGCTCAAGGCACTCGCGGTCGACGTCGAGCGCAATCTCCGCAGTCCACTCACCGGGATCCGTCAGGAGTCCGTGCGGCTCGGGCTGCCGGAGCCTGAGGTGCGGGTCGGTATCCGCTCGGGTGACACCCCGCCCGCCGAGCGGCGTTCGATGGCCACCAAGCCGCCGGACATCCTGATCACCACGCCCGAGTCGCTGTTCCTGATGCTCACCTCCTCGGCACGGGACGCGCTGTCGGGGATCGAGACAGTGATCCTCGACGAGGTGCACGCCGTCGCCGGCACGAAGCGGGGCGCGCACCTCGCTGTGTCGCTGGAGCGGCTCGACGAGCTGCTGCCACGCCCGGCCCGGCGGATCGGCCTGTCCGCGACGGTACGGCCGGTGGACGAAGTGGCCCGCTATCTGTCACCGCAGCGCAAGGTGAAGATCGTCCAGCCGCCCTCGGGCAAGGAGTTCGACCTGTCGGTGGTCGTCCCGGTCGAGGATCTGGGCGAGTTGGGCGGCTCCCCCGCGTCCGAGGTCTCGTCGTCCTCATCCGGCAATGGCGAGAAGCCGTCCATCTGGCCGCATGTCGAGGAGCGCATCGCGGATCTCGTCCAGGCACACCGCTCCACGATCGTCTTCGCCAACTCCCGCCGCCTGGCAGAGCGGTTGTGCAACCGCCTCAATGAGATCGCGTACGAACGCGCCACCGGTGAGGCAATGCCCGAAAAGCCACCACCGGCCGAGATCATGGCGCAGTCCGGAGCCGCACAGGGCGCCCCTCCCCTGCTCGCCCGCGCACACCACGGCTCGGTCTCCAAGGAGCAGCGGGCGCTGGTCGAGGAGGACCTGAAGGCGGGCCGGCTGCCGGCCGTTGTGGCCACCTCCAGCCTGGAGCTGGGTATCGACATGGGCGCGGTCGACCTGGTGGTCCAGGTCGAGTCCCCGCCGTCCGTCGCCTCCGGCCTGCAGCGGGTCGGCCGCGCCGGCCACCAGGTGGGCGCGGTCTCCACCGGCGTCGTCTTCCCCAAGTACCGGGGCGATCTGGTGCAGGCGGCCGTGGTCACCGAGCGAATGCGCACCGGCTCCATCGAGGCGCTCCGTGTCCCGTCCAACCCCCTGGACGTACTGGCACAGCAGCTTGTCGCGATGGTCGCCCTCGACACCTGGCAGGTCGACGATCTACTGGCTCTGGTCCGCCGGGCCGCGCCGTTCGCCTCGCTGCCCGAGTCGGCCTTCACCGCCGTCCTCGACATGCTCGCCGGACGCTATCCCTCCGACGCCTTCGCCGAGCTCCGCCCCCGCGTGGTCTGGGACCGCGTCGCGGGCACGGTCACGGGCCGCCCGGGCGCGCAACGACTCGCCGTCACCTCCGGCGGCACCATTCCCGACCGCGGCCTCTTCGGCGTCTTCCTGGCAGGCGCGGACCCGAAGAAGGGCGGCGGCCGGGTCGGCGAGCTCGACGAGGAGATGGTGTACGAGTCCCGGGTGGGCGATGTCTTCACCCTGGGCACCACCTCCTGGCGGATCGAGGACATCACCCGCGACCGGGTGCTCGTCTCACCGGCCCCCGGCGTGCCGGGCCGGCTCCCCTTCTGGAAGGGCGACCAGCTCGGCCGCCCGCTCGAACTGGGCCGCGCGGTGGGCGCGTTCCTCCGCGAGGTCGGCGGCCTGACCCCCGAGGACGCCCGGCTCCGTCTGCTGGCCGCCGGTCTGGACGCCTGGGCAGCCGACAATGTCCTCGGCTATCTCGACGAGCAGCGCCGGGCCTGCGGCCATGTGCCGGACGACCGGACGATCCTGGTCGAGCGTTTCCGCGATGAGCTGGGCGACTGGCGGGTCGTGATCCACTCCCCTTTCGGGGCCCAGGTGCACGCGCCGTGGGCGCTGGCGCTCGGTGCCCGGCTCGCCGAGCGGTACGGCATGGATGCTCAGGTCATGCATGCCGACGACGGCATCGTGCTGCGGCTGCCGGACGCGGATCTGATGGGCCTGGACCTCCTCGACCAGGACCCGGTCCACCTCGACACGACGTTCGACAGCGAGCAGGCACCGGTCGGCGCGGCGGACACCGTCTTCGACAAGGGCGAGATCAATCAGATCGTCACCGACCAGGTGGGCGGCTCCGCGCTCTTCGCCTCCCGGTTCCGCGAGTGCGCCGCGCGTGCGCTGCTGCTCCCCAGGCGCAGCCCCGGCAAGCGCACCCCGCTGTGGCAGCAGCGCCAGCGGGCGGCCCAACTGCTGCAGGTGGCGAGCGAGTTCGGGTCCTTCCCGATCGTCCTCGAGGCGGTCCGCGAATGCCTCCAGGATGTCTTCGACGTCCCCGGCCTCACCGAGCTGATGGGTGATATCGAGTCCCGCCGGGTCCGGCTGGTCGAGGTCACCACCCCGGAGCCCTCTCCCTTCGCACGGTCGCTGCTGTTCGGTTATGTCGCCCAGTTCCTGTACGAGGGGGACTCGCCCCTCGCCGAGCGTCGCGCCGCCGCCCTCTCGCTGGACTCCCGGCTGCTCGCCGAACTCCTCGGCCAGGCCGAGCTGCGGGAGCTGCTCGACGCCGATGTGCTCGCCGAGCTGGAGCGGGAGCTGCAGTGGCTCGCCGAGGACCGCCGGATCAAGGACGAGGAGGGCGTCGCCGATCTGCTGCGGATCCTCGGCCCGCTCACCGATGCCGAGCTGGCCGAGCGCGGCGGCGACCCTCAGTGGCCACAGGATCTGGCGGCGTCGCGCCGGGCCATCCGGGTCCGGATCGCGGGCGCGGACCACTGGGCGGCGGTCGAGGACGCGGGCCGG
Organism: Streptomyces sp. NPDC060064; assembly: GCF_042736455.1. Classification (NCBI taxonomy): domain Bacteria; kingdom Bacillati; phylum Actinomycetota; class Actinomycetes; order Kitasatosporales; family Streptomycetaceae; genus Streptomyces; species Streptomyces sp. NPDC060064. Next base: position 21,501 of record NZ_JBHWWF010000009.1, on the reverse strand, counting down.
CTGCGCGACGCGCTGGGCACGGCGCTCCCGGTGGGCGTTCCGGAGGCGTTCACCGAGCCGGTCAAGGACCCGCTGGGCGACCTGCTCGCCCGGTTCGCGCGTACGCACGGCCCGTTCACCTCGACCCAGGCGGCGGCCCGCTTCGGCCTGGGCACGGCCGTCACGGACGGTGCACTGCAGCGCCTCGCGGCGAACGGGCGGGTCGTACAGGGGGAGTTCCACCCTTCCGGCATCGGCCAGGAGTGGTGCGACGCGACCGTGCTGCGCCGGCTGCGCCGCCGCTCGCTGGCAGCCCTGCGCCATGAGCTGGAGCCGGTCCCGCCCGCCGCGCTCGCCACCTTCCTCCCCAAGTGGCAGCACCTGGGCAGCAACAGCCTGCGCGGCATCGACGGACTGGCGCGCGCCATCGAGCAGCTCCAAGGCGCAGCGGTCCCCGCCTCCGCCCTCGAGAAGCTGATCATCCCGTCCCGTGTCTCCGGCTACACCCCTGCCCTTCTCGACGAACTCACCACGACGGGCGAGGTCGTGTGGGCCGGAGCGGGCTCGCTGCCCGGCAAGGACGGCTGGATCTCCCTCTACCTCGCCGACACCGCCCCGCTGCTTCTCCCTCCGCCCCACCCCCTGGAACTCACCGCGCTGCACGAGTCCGTCCTCAGCGCCCTCTCCCCCGGCTACGGGCTGTTCTTCCGCCAGATCACCGACCAGGTCCGGGCCACCACACACCCGGACGCCTCCGATGCCCAACTGGCCGATGTCATCTGGGACCTGGCCTGGTCCGGCCGGCTCACCAACGACACGCTGGCTCCACTGCGTTCGCTGCTCGGATCGGGCCGCACCGCCGGTTCCACGGCCCACCGTGCCAAGCGGACCGTCCCCCGCGGGCGCTACGGCAGCCTGACCGCGGCCGCCCGCCCCGCATCCCGTACGGGACCGCCGACAGTGAGCGGCCGCTGGTCCCTGCTCCCGGCCACCGAGCCCGACCCGACCCACCGGGCACATGCCCTGGCCCGTACGCTCCTCGACCGCCATGGCGTGGTGACCCGGGGCGCGGTGGCGGCCGAGGGCGTGGAAGGAGGCTTCTCCGCGACGTACCGGATCCTCTCGGCGTTCGAGGACAGCGGACAGGCGCGCCGCGGCTATGTCGTGGAGGGGCTCGGCGCGGCCCAGTTCGCGATGGACGGCGCGGTCGACCGCCTCCGTGCGGCGGCCACGGCAAAGGACCGGGCCGATGAGCAGACGGCACCCCGCGCCGTTGTGCTGGCCGCCGCGGATCCCGCCAATGCGTACGGGGCCGCTCTGCCATGGCCCGAGCCGCCGACCGGTGCCGGGCACAAGCCCGGCCGCAAGGCGGGCTCGCTGGTGGTCCTCGTGGACGGCGAGCTCACGCTCTACCTGGAGCGAGGCGGTAAGACCCTGCTGGCCTGGGCGACCGACCCGGACGCCCTCGCCCTCCACGCGGCGTGCGATGCCCTGGCCAATGCCGCTCGCGCGGGCGCGCTCGGCACCATCACGGTGGAGCGGGCCAACGGCACACCGGCGCTGACCTCTCCGCTGGCCCGCGCCCTGGAGACCGCGGGCTTCCACGCCACCCCGAGGGGGCTGCGTCTGCGCCCCTGAGCGCCAAGCCGCTAACCGCCAAGCCCCTGAGCCCCAAGCCGCTGCCCCCCGGACCGCCGTGTCCCGCATCATGGATGCCATGCCCGAAGGAGACACCGTCTGGCTGACCGCCCAGCGCCTGCACACCGCACTCGCCGGGCAGGTCCTGACCCGTTCCGACCTGCGCGTCCCGCGTTTCGCCACTGCCGATCTCACCGGCCGGACCGTCCTGGACGTCACCCCGCGCGGCAAGCACCTCCTGACCCGCGTCGAGGGCGGCCTCACCCTGCACTCGCACCTCCGTATGGACGGCTCCTGGCAGGTGTACGGCTCCGGTGAGCGCTGGCGCGGCGGCCCCACGCACCAGATCCGTGCCATCCTCGGCAACGCCGCACACACCGCCGTCGGCTACCGGCTCCCCGTCCTGGAGCTGCTGCGCACCGCCGACGAGGAGCAGGCGGTGGGACATCTCGGCCCGGACCTGCTGGGCCCGGACTGGGACGCGGACATCGCAGTCTGCAATCTGCTCGCCGACCCGGCCAGGCCCCTCGGCGAGGCGCTGCTCGATCAGCGCAATCTCGCCGGCATCGGCAATGTCTACAAGTCGGAACTCGCGTTCCTGGCCCGCGTGACGCCCTGGCTGCCCGTCGGCGAGCTCCCCGCCGGCATCACGGAGCGGCTCATGATCACGGCTCACCGCCTCCTGGAAGCCAACAAGCACAGCTTCGACCGCCGTACCACGGCGAACACGGCAGCCCCGACCGGCGGCCGCCGCCCCGGTCCCCGCCTCCATGTCTACGGGCGCGAGGGTATGCCCTGTCTGCGCTGCGGCACCCTCATCCGCAAGGCAGACCAGGGCGACGGCAGCCGCGAGCGCCCCACCTACTGGTGCCCTCGCTGCCAAACAGGACCCACTAGTTGACGACCCGTCAGATCCGGTCGTACCTTCCCCGCATGGCCCTCAAGGCGTACGACCTCACCGGCCGCACCGCGTTCGTCACCGGCGCGGCCAGCGGCATCGGCCGCGCCTCCGCCGTCCTCCTCGCCGAGGCGGGAGCCACCGTCCACTGCGCCGACCTCGACGAAAAGGGCCTCCACGAGACCCGGACCCTGATCGCCGACGCGGGTGGGGCCGCACACACCCACACCCTCGACGTCACCGACCGCGCCCGGCTCAGGGCCGCGATCGCGAGCGCGGACCGGCTCGATGTCATGGCGGCCATCGCCGGCATCATGCACAGCAGCACGGTCCTGGAGACGAGGGACGAGGATCTCGACCGTGTCCTCGCGGTCAACTTCAAAGGGATTCTGTACGCATGCCAGGAGTCGGCCCGCGCCATGATCGCCGCGGGCACGCACGGCTCCATCGTCACCATGGCCTCGGGCGCCGTCGACGCCGCGAATGCCGGTCTGCTCTGCTACAGCGTGGCCAAAGCGGCGGTGGTGCAGCTCACCAAGACCCTCGCAACCGAGCTCGGGCCACACTCCATCCGCGTCAACGCCGTCGCCCCCGGCTGGATCCGCACTCCCATGACCGACCGCCACGACGAGGCGCTCCAGCTCAAGGCCGAGGCGACCATGGTCCGGATGTCCCCGCTGCGCCGAGTCGGCGAGCCGCAGGACATCGCCCATACGGTCCTTCATCTGGCGTCCGACGCATCGTCCTTCACGACGGGCCAGATTCTCCGCCCGAACGGCGGCGTGGCGATGCCCTGGTGATCTCGCGGGAAGCCGTCACATGCACCGGCAGCAGACTCAGCCCCCACCCGCCCGCCGCCATCGCACCCTCGACAAGCCCCGCCTGCTGCGGTATGAGCACCAGCCGCAGCACGGCCCACCACCACAGCCCGCCGACCACGAGCCCGAGAGCGACCACCGGCACGAGGACCACCCCGCGTACTGCCATGGCTGCCTCCTCCGGCCCACGCCAGCCCGGCGCGATCACCCGGCGGGAGGGCGCACGGATGGACAACCCGGCGCGCGGAGCGCTGGTCCCCTCACTTCCCATCACTCCAGAGTGCGACGACAAGCCGAAGTCCGCAGTGCCTGGAGGGCGTTTGCCGCCGCGCCCCCGGCGCGGCCGCCGAGGCCGACCCCGACCGCCCGGCCAGGGCGCATACGCCTACGCGCTCTCCGCCTGGAACATCCACGCGTGCTTCTCCAGGTCCGCCGTGAGCCCGATCAGAATGTCCTGGGTCACCGGATCCGGGTCCGCCGTCGCCACGATCCGCTCCCGCATCCGCCCGATCACCGCGCCCAGCGCGTCCACCAGGACCTGTACGGCGTCCGTGTCCTTGACCCATCCCTCAGGCACCGCGCCGATCGCGCTCTGCGCCGCCACCGTCGCGGCCCGCCCGTCCGGCGGCACCCCGATCGCCGACGCCCGCTCGGCCACCGTGTCGGAGTGCAGCCGGGCCGTAGCCACGACCTCGTCGAGCTGCAGATGGATAGACCTGAAGCGTGGGCCGACCACATTCCAGTGGACCTGCTTCGCCACCAGCGAGAGATCCACCAGGTCCACGAGCGCTCCACGCAGCGCGTTGCCGACCGTCTTGAGGTCCACCTCTGACAGAGGGCTCTTCACGACAGACATCCATGTCCTCCACTCGGTACACAGCTACTGGCTCCGCAGACACCATCCACGATGACACAAACACCCAAAAACGGGCATCCGGAGAAAGCGAAAGCCCCGACCAGCACTCGAGTACCAGTCGGGGCCCAGCTGTAAACCAAGCCGTACGGATTCAGGCGGCGACGACGTCGACCGCCTCCGCAGGCGCCTTGATGGTCACCCGCTCCGTCGGCACACCCGCCACCGACGTCACGGAGACGGAATTGAGCATCGGGCGTACTGGCGCAGGCACCGGTTCGCTCGCCGCTGCCGACTCGGCCAGTTCGGCCAGTGACAGCTCGTCGCTCACTTCGCGCATGAGCTCGGACATCCGTACGTCAAGCGCGTCGCAGATCGCGGAGAGCAGCTCGGAGGAAGCCTCCTTCTGCCCCCGTTCCACCTCGGAGAGATAGCCGAGCGATACTCGGGCGGACGAGGAGACTTCGCGCAGAGTACGGCCCTGGCGCTGGCGCTGCCGACGCAGCACGTCACCCAGCAGGCGACGGAGCAGAATCATCGGTGGCTCCCTCCTCGGACCGCGTAGCCGCATCCTTCACGCCCCACCGTACCGCCTCGTGCCGCGGCCGTGCGGGGAGCGATGTCGTGTTCACTCAGGGCTGCAAACATCAAGTCCCCCCGTTCTGTTCCGTATCCTGTGTCCGCGCATTTTCGTGCAGTTCGCCGGAGAGCAGCTCGAGCACGCTCCGTACACACTCTCTACGGATTTCCGCCCTGTCACCGTTCAACCGCAGTGCGGCGACTTTCGCCATGCCATTCGGCCCAGCAACGGCCACATAGACCGTCCCGACGGGCTGTCCGTCCTGTGGATCCGGCCCCGCTACACCCGTGGTCGCGATCCCCCAGCCGGCACCCAGCACCTCCCGTACACCGGCCGCCATCTGCCGTGCGACCTCGGGATCCACCGCGCCGCGCTCCGCCAGGAGGGCCCCGTCGACCCGCAGAACTTCCCTCTTGAGAGTGGTTGCGTACGCCGTGACAGAGCCACGGAAGGACTTCGAGGCACCCGGTACGGAGGTGAGCTCGGCGGCCACCAGGCCGCCGGTCAGCGACTCGGCGACGGCCAGCGTCTCGCCACGCTCCGCGAGCAGAGTCAGCACCCGAGCCGCCGTCTTCACCGTGCGTCCCGCGCTTCCTCCGCCGCCGCGTCCCCTGCGGCCACGCGCTCCGCGGCGAGCCCCCGGCGCCTCAGCACAATCGCCTGTCGCACATAGTCGAGGCCGGTGACCACCGTCAGCAGGACGGCGAGCGCCATCACCCAGAAGCGCAGCGTGGCCAGCGGCCCGGTCAGCGCGAGGACGTACATCCCCACCGCCGTGCCCTGCGCGAGCGTCTTCATCTTGCCGCCGCGGCTGGCCGGAATGATCCCGTGCCGGATCACCCAGAACCGCATCAGCGTGATCCCGAGCTCACGGAAGAGAATGACGCCGGTCACCCACCACGGCAGATCCCCGAGCGCCGACAGGCAGATCAGCCCGGCGGCCATGATCGCCTTGTCGGCGATCGGATCGGCGATCTTCCCGAAGTCGGTGACCAGGTTGTACGTACGTGCCAGATGGCCGTCGAAGATGTCGGTGATCATGGCGACGGCGAACGCCGCCCACGCCCAGGCACGCCAGGCCGGGTCATAGCCGCCGTCCTGCAGCATCAGCATGACGAAGCCGGGCACGAGCACCAGCCGCACCATGGTGAGGATGTTGGCGATGTTCCACAGGCTGGCCTGATTGACGGCCGCAGCGCCCAGCTTGCCGCCGGGCGCCGGCCTACCGGTGCCGCCCGCGGATGCCGGCACTCCGGTCATCTGCCCGCCTCCTCGTCAAGACACTCGGCCACCAGGTCGACGCCTTCCGTACCCATGACCTTCGCCTCGACCATACGGCCGGGGACAAGCCCGCGGCTCGTGGTGAAGATCACCTGACCGTCCGTCTCCGGCGCCTGGTGCGCAGCGCGGCCCACCGCACCGTCCTCGCCGTCCACCGACTCGACCAGCACTTCGAGGCTCTCGCCGAGCCGCTCCTCGGCGCGCTGGGCGGTCAGCTCCTCCGCGAGCCGGGAGAGGTGCTCGAGCCGCTCCGCGATGACGTCGGCGTCGATCTTGTTGTCGTACGAGACGGCTTCGGTGCCGTCCTCGTCGGAGTAGCCGAAGACGCCGATGGCATCGAGCCGCGCCCCGGTGAGGAAGCGTTCCAGCTCGGCGAAGTCCGCCTCGGTCTCGCCGGGGAAGCCGACGATGAAGTTGGACCGCACACCCGCCTGCGGAGCCTTGCCGCGGACGGTCTCCAGCAGCTCCAGGAACCGCTCGGTGTCACCGAAGCGCCGCATCGCGCGCAGCACGCCCGGCGCCGAGTGCTGGAAGGAGAGGTCGAAGTACGGCGCGATCTTCGGCGTCGAGGTGAGGACGTCGATCAGTCCGGGCCGCATCTCGGCGGGCTGCAGATAACTGACCCGCACCCGCTCGATCCCGTCCACCTCGGAAAGCTCCGGAAGCAGGGTCTCCAGCAGACGGATGTCGCCGAGGTCCTTGCCGTACGAGGTGTTGTTCTCCGAGACCAGCATGATCTCCTTGACGCCCTGCTCGGCCAGCCAGCGCGTCTCGCCGAGCACATCGCTGGGCCGGCGCGAGATGAAGGAGCCGCGGAAGGACGGGATGGCGCAGAAGGAGCAGCGCCGGTCGCAGCCGGACGCAAGCTTCACCGAGGCGACGGGGCTGGTGCCCAGGCGGCGCCGGAGCGGCGCACGCGGCCCGGACACCGGAGCGACACCTTCGGGAAGGTCCTCGGGGGCCGGCGCGACCTCACCGTGCCCGGGCAGCGCCACATCGGTGGCGTCCTGCCGCTCGACCGGGCTCAGCGGAAGCAGCTTCCGCCGGTCGCGCGGGGTGTGGGAGGCGTGGATTCCGCCATTGAGGATGGTCTGCAGTCGGTCGGAGATATCGGCGTAGTCGTCGAAGCCGAGCACTCCGTCCGCCTCGGGCAGCGCCTCGGCGAGCTCCTTGCCGTACCGCTCGGCCATGCAGCCGACGGCGACCACGGCCTGGGTCTTGCCGTGGTCCTTCAGATCGTTGGCTTCCAGCAGGGCGTCGACGGAGTCCTTTTTGGCGGCCTCGACGAATCCGCAGGTGTTGACGACTGCGACATCCGCGTCGGAGGCTTCCTCGACGAGCTCCCAGCCGTCCGCTGCCAAGCGGCCTGCGAGCTCCTCCGAGTCCACCTCGTTACGGGCGCAGCCGAGAGTGACAAGGGCGACGGTACGGCGTTCGGGCATGGGCTCAAGACTACTTTGTCCTGACCCACGCCCTGGCCCCGAGGGCTGTCGGCCCTCCGCACGCCTCCAGGGGTGCCCTCCAGCAGCGGCCTGCTAGCCGACCTCGGGGTCGCCCTTCGTGTACGACAGCCGCTCGACCTGACCGGTCTCGAACTGGTCCTCGACCTTCTTGCCGTTCACGAACAGCTCGATCGCCCCGGCGTTCCCGAGGATGAGATCGACCCGCTCGTCGTCCTGGAAGGTCTTGGACTCGCCCTTGAGCAGCGTCCCGTCGAAGAGCAGCTTGCCGTTGTGCGACTTGGCGGAGATCCAGCTCTTGTCGTCCAGGACGGAGAGCTTCACCGTCACCTTGTCCTTCGGCACCGCCGCGATGGCACTGTCCGAGGGGTCGGGCTTGGGGTCGGCGGGCTTGCTCGTGGACGGCCGCGGCGGGCTGGGCTTCTGCTCGGGCGCCGGGCCCTCCGCGACGTGATTGCCCTTGCTGCCGTTGTCGGCGCCGTTGAAGAGCGTGAAGGCGACAAAGCCGATCACGGCGACGATCGCGGCGACCATGGCCGCGGTCCAGTTGGGGCGGCGCCGTTCCGGGCGGATGCGTTCGGCCTCGAAGAGCGGCGCGGCAGGCGTCGGCGCAGGCCGTCCGCCGTGCTCCGCGTCGTACTGCGCGACGAGCGGATCGGGGTCGAGTCCGACGGCACGCGCCAGCGAGCGGATATGCCCGCGGGCGTAGACATCGCCGCCGCAGCGGGAGAAGTCGTCCTCTTCGATCCCGTGCACGATGGGAATGCGCACCCGGGTGGAGGTCGTGACCTCGTCAACGGTCAGACCCGCGTCGATGCGGGCCTGCTGGAGCGCTCGACCGATCGAAGGCCGGTCGTCGTCGGTCGAAGGCCGGTCGTCTTCGATTGAAGGCCGGTCGTCTTCGGGGGAGTTGCCGATGGACACGGGGGCGCCTTTCGAGCGTGTAACCACCTGCTGGAGGTTCAGTCTATGGGTGGTACGAAAGGGTGGGGCAACCGGGCGGAGGGACTTTGTACGCCATCAGAATGGCCGGACATCCGTGATGGTGGGACATCTGTCTGTCCCTCCCTCCAACTTGACGTACGAGTGGGGGAAACGGTTGCTCTCCGGACCCTTAAGAATCTAAGAGTCAGACTCCCCGCGTATGACGGCGAGCACTCCATCCAGTTCGTCCGGTTTCACCAGAACATCGCGTGCCTTCGAGCCCTCGCTCGGCCCGACGATGTTCCGTGACTCCATTAGATCCATCAGTCTGCCCGCCTTCGCGAAGCCGACACGCAGCTTCCGCTGGAGCATTGAGGTCGACCCGAACTGGGTGGATACGACCAGCTCGGCGGCCTGGCAGAGCAGATCGAGGTCGTCGCCGATGTCCTCGTCGATCTCCTTCTTCTGCTTCGTCCCGACCACCACGTCCTCGCGGAAGACCGGCGCCATCTGATCCTTGCAGTGCTGCACCACCGCCGCGACTTCGTCCTCGGTCACGAAGGCGCCCTGCATACGGGTGGGCTTGTTGGCACCCATCGGGAGGAAGAGCCCGTCGCCCTTGCCGATCAGCTTCTCCGCGCCCGGCTGGTCCAGGATGACCCGGCTGTCGGCGAGCGAGGAGGTCGCGAAGGCGAGTCGCGAGGGCACATTCGCCTTGATCAGACCGGTGACGACATCGACCGACGGCCGCTGGGTCGCCAGTACCAGATGGATGCCGGCCGCGCGCGCCAGCTGGGTGATACGGACAATGGCGTCCTCGACATCGCGCGGCGCGACCATCATCAGATCCGCGAGCTCGTCGACGATCACCAGCAGATACGGGTACGGGGTGAGCTCGCGCTCACTGCCCTCCGGCGGTTTGACCTTGCCGTTCCTGATGGCCTGGTTGAAGTCGTCGATGTGCCGGTAGCCGTACGCCGCGAGGTCGTCGTAGCGCAGATCCATCTCTCGTACCACCCACTGCAGGGCCTCCGCGGCCCGCTTGGGGTTGGTGATGATCGGCGTGATCAGGTGCGGAATGCCCTCGTACGCGGTGAGCTCGACCCGCTTGGGGTCGACGAGCACCATCCGTACGTCCTCCGGCGTCGCCCGCACCATCACCGAGGTGATCAGGCAGTTGATGCAGGACGACTTTCCGGAGCCGGTCGCGCCCGCGACCAGCATGTGCGGCATCTTCGCGAGGTTGGCCATCACATAGCCGCCCTCGACGTCCTTGCCGAGCGCGACCAGCATCGGGTGCTCGTCCCCTGCGGCGTCCGCGAGACGCAGTACGTCGCCGAGGTTGACCATCTCGCGGTCGGAGTTCGGGATCTCGATGCCGACCGCGGACTTGCCGGGGATCGGGGAGATGATCCGTACGTCCGGGCTGGCGACGGCGTACGCGATGTTCTTGGTGAGCGCGGTGATCCGCTCGACCTTCACGGCCGGGCCCAGCTCCACCTCGTACCGGGTGACCGTCGGGCCGCGGGTGAAGCCGGTGACCGCCGCGTCGACCTTGAACTCCATGAAGACATTGCTGAGCGAGGCGACGACCGCGTCATTGGCGGCGCTGCGCGTCTTGCCGGGGCCACCCCGCTCCAGCAGGTCGAGGGAGGGCAGCGCGTAGGTGATGTCGCCGGCGAGCTGCAGCTGCTCGGCGCGCGGCGGCAGGGGGTGGGACTCGTCGGGCGCGGGCTTGGTCAGGTCCGGAACGGACGACTTCGACCCGCGTTCCCGCTGCTCGCGCTCCTTCGGCTCCGGCTGTTCGGGCTCACGCGCGTTCGGTACGGGGGTGGCGGCCCGCTGTCGTTCGGCGGTGACATCCCGGGTGAGATCGGCGACGAGCGGCGAGGGCGGCATGCCGTTCAGTACGGCCCCGTCGAGTGCCGCGGCCGCCGCCGCGGCCACGTCCACGGCGTCCATCGGACGGTTCAGGGCAGGCTGCACAGAGGCCCTGCGCGGCCGCCGGCGTTTGGCGAACGCCTCCTCCTCCGCATGGTCCGCGTCGAACTCCGCCGACTCCTCGCTCCGGCGCGCGGACGAGCGGCGCCTACGGGCGGGCACGGCATCGCGCCACTGATCCTCGTACCGCTCGTCGTCGTCCGTGGCCTCAGCCCCGGCGTCGTACGGCGGTTCGGTGATACCCAGCCTGGAGCCGAGCAGCCGCAGCCGCTGCGGAATGGCGTTGACGGGCGTCGCGGTGACCACGAGCAGACCGAAGAGCGTGAGCAGCACGAGCAGCGGTACGGCCAGTACCTCGCCCATGGTGAAGATCAGCGGCTTGGAGGCGGCCCAGCCGATCAGCCCGCCCGCGTCCTGCATCGCCTCGGTGCCGTCCTCGCGGCCCGGTGAGCCGCAGGCGATATGGACCTGGCCGAGGACGCCGATGACAAGTGCGGACAGTCCGATGACGATCCGGCCGTTGGCCTCGGGCTTCTCGGGATAGAGGATCAGGCGCACGGCGATGGCGGTCAGCAGTATCGGCACGAGCAGATCGAGCCGGCCGAAGGCGCCGGTCACCAGCATCTCGACGAGGTCGCCGACCGGACCGCTCAGATTGGACCAGGTGCCGGCGGCGACGATCAGCGCCAGACCGAGGAGCAGCAGCGCCAGACCGTCCTTGCGGTGCGCCGGGTCGAGTCCTTTCGCGCCGCGCCCTATGCCGCGGAACATCGCCCCCACCGCGTGTGCGAGGCCGAGCCAGAGAGCGCGCGCGAGCCGGTACACGCCGCCCGTGGGGGACGGTGCCGGCTTCGGCGCAGCAGCTTTCCTGGCCGCTGCCTTTTTGGCGGGAGCCTTCTTCGCGGGCGCGCTCTTCTTCGCGGCGGACTTCTTGGCGGGCGCCGCCTTCTTCGCGGCGCCGGTCGTACGGCCGGCGCGCGGCTTCGCGGTGCCCGCCGCGCCCTGGGAACCCTTGCCGGACGTACGTGAGGCCATGGTGGTGAGGTTACCGGTGTCGACGGCAGGGGACACGTGTGCCCACTGCTTCACCCGTTCGTGTCGCCCGGATGGAGGCGCGAAGCTGACGCCCCTTCAAGCGTGGGGCAGCCGTTCAGTTCTGCGAGGGGAGTGTCGGCGCGCCGCCGCCGGTGCCGGGCTCCAGCGCGTCCAGCGCCCGGCGCAGACCGGTCAGTTTGCGTTCGAGATGGGCCGCGGTTGCGACGGCCGCGGCGTCCGCCGAGTCGTCGTCGAGCTGTTTGGACAGCGCTTCCGCCTGCTCCTCAACTGCCGCAAGCCGTGCGGAAAGCTCAGCGAGGAGGCCTGCCGGCTCCTTGGTGTCGCCCGGACTCGCCTGGCCGCCGCCCTCCAGCTGCAGCCGCAGCAGGGCGGCCTGCTCACGCAGTTGGCAGTTCTTCATATAGAGCTCGACGAAGACCGAGACCTTCGCCCGCAGCACCCACGGGTCGAACGGCTTGGAGATGTAGTCGACCGCGCCCGCGGCATAACCCCGGAAGGTGTGGTGCGGGCCGTGGTTGATCGCGGTGAGAAAGATGATCGGGATGTCCCGGGTCCGCTCGCGCCGCTTGATGTGCGCGGCCGTCTCGAATCCGTCCATGCCCGGCATCTGGACATCCAGCAGAATGACCGCAAAGTCGTCCGTCAGCAGCGCTTTGAGCGCTTCCTCCCCTGACGATGCCCGCACCAGTGTCTGATCGAGCGCAGAGAGGATGGCCTCCAGCGCCAGCAGATTCTCCGGCCGGTCATCGACCAGGAGGATCTTGGCCTTCTGCACCATGGCCCGCCCTCCTCGCCCCGGATGTGCACCGGGCGCCGCCCCAGGGGACGACTCCCTTGCGTCGCCCGTCCTTGTGCCGGTCATGGTAGCCGCACCCCGCCTGTCGCCACACCCTGTCACCGCGATGTCACTGTGCACGTAGCAGAAACGCAGCGGGAGACCAGAAGGTTCCCCGAATACCGCCGTCTCACACGCCTTCGGCCACAGTCAGTCAGCAACTCGCCGGGAATCGTGCGGTCATCGATCACTCCCCGCGCATCCACTGCTCCATCACCGAGAGCAAATGGTCGGGATCCACCGGCTTGGTGACATAGTCGGAAGCACCCGACTCGATGGCCTTCTCCCGGTCGCCCTTCATCGCCTTCGCGGTGAGCGCGATGATCGGCAGACCGGCGAACTGCGGCATCCTGCGGATCGCCGTCGTCGTCGCGTACCCGTCCATCTCCGGCATCATGATGTCCATCAGTACGACCGTCACATCGTCATGCTGCTCCAGCACTTCGATGCCCTCGCGGCCGTTCTCCGCGTACAGCACCGACAGCCCGTGCTGCTCCAGCACGCTGGTGAGCGCGAAGACATTGCGGATGTCGTCATCGACGATCAGCACCTTCTCGCCGTCGAAGGTGAAGGTCCGCCGCGGATCCGGAGTCTCCTGGCTGCCGTTCGCTGCCCACTGCTCCTGACCCGCCGCGGGCCCACCCGGCTGGCCGGGCAGCGCCGACCGCTGGTCCACGGCGCCCAGCGCCTTGCGGCGGCGCCGGAACAGCGCCGCCGGGCCGGCATGGGCGTCGGCGGACGCGACCGGCTGCGCCTGCCGGCCCAAGTCCTCCACACCGTCGTCGGCGGCGCCCTGCGGGGCGACGGCGCCGGGGGCGAGCTGAGGGTAACCCTGCGGCGGCAGTTCGCTCGGGTGAAGGGGCAGATAAAGGGTGAACGTCGAGCCGCGGCCCGGTTCGCTCGCCGCATGGATCTCGCCGCCGAGCAGCCGCGCGATCTCCCGGCTGATCGACAGACCCAGGCCCGTACCCCCGTACTTACGGCTCGTCGTGCCGTCGGCCTGCTTGAACGCCTCGAAGATCACGCGCATCTTGCCGGCCGCGATGCCGATACCGGTGTCGGTGACCGAGAAAGCGATCAGATCGCCGTCCGCGTCCCGTAGCGAACCGGCCTCCAGCAGCTGTTCGCGGATCGACTGCGGCACATCCGCGCTGGCCGGCCGGATCACCAGCTCCACCGCGCCACTGTCGGTGAACTTCACCGCGTTGGACAGGAGGTTGCGCAGCACCTGCAGCAGCCGCTGCTCGTCGGTATGCAGCGTCGCCGGCAGCTCCGGCGACACCCGTACGGAGAAGTCGAGACCCTTCTCCGCGGTCAACGGCCGGAACGTCGCCTCCACATAGTCGACAAGCTGCACCAACGCGATACGGGTCGGGCTGACGTCCATCTTGCCCGCCTCGACCTTCGACAGATCGAGGATGTCGTTGATCAGCTGCAGCAGATCGGAGCCCGCGCCATGGATCGTCTCGGCGAACTCCACCTGCTTCGGCGAGAGGTTGCCCTCGGCGTTGTCCGCGAGCAACTTGGCAAGGATCAGAAGGGAGTTGAGCGGCGTACGCAGCTCGTGCGACATGTTCGCCAGGAACTCCGACTTGTAGCGCATCGAGACCGCGAGCTGCTCGGCGCGCTCCTCCAGCACCTGCCTGGCCTCTTCGATCTCGGTGTTCTTCACCTCGATGTCACGGTTCTGCTGCGCCAGCAGCTCGGCCTTCTCCTCCAGCTCGGCGTTGGAGGCCTGCAGTGCCTTCTGCCGGTTCTCCAGCTCCGCGGAGCGCTCACGCAGCTGCTCGGTCAGCTCCTGTGACTGCTTGAGCAGCACCTCGGTCTTCGTATTGACGCTGATGGTGTTGACGCTTGTCGCGATCATCTCGGCGATCTGATTCAGGAAGTCCCGCTGGATCTGCGTGAAGGGCTGGAACGACGCCAGCTCGATCACACCGAGGACCTTCCCCTCGAACAGCACCGGCAGCACGATCACATACGCCGGCGAGGCCTCACCGAGCCCCGAGGAGATCCTCAGATAGCCCGGCGGCACATTGACCTGGATGGTCCGCTTCTCCTCGGCGGCGGTGCCGATGAGGGTCTCGCCCGGCCGGAACGACGTGGGCATCAGACCCGCGGAGTAGCCGTAACTGCCGCGCATGCACAGCTCGTACGACATCTCCCCGGCGACCGACACATCCGCGCCGCTGCCCGTCGCCATCGCCAGGAAGAACGCGCCGTGCTGCGCCGAGACGACCGGCGTGAGCTCGCTCATGATCAGCGAAGCCACGTCGTCCAGGTCGCGCCTGCCCTGCATCAGACCCGAGATACGGGCCAGGTTGCCCTTGAGCCAGTCCTGTTCCTCATTGGCGAGGGTGGTGTCGCGGAGGTTCGCGATCATCGTGTTGATGTTGTCCTGCAGAACCTGGATCTCGCCCGCCGCGTCCACATCGATCTTGAGGTTCAGATCGCCGCGGGTCACCGCGGTCGCGACGGCCGCGATCGCTCGCACCTGGCGGGTGAGGTTCCCGGCCATCTCGTTCACCGATTCGGTGAGGTCGCGCCAGGTGCCGTCGACGTCCCGCACCCGCGCCTGACCGCCGAGCTGCCCGTCCGTACCCACCTCACGGGCCACCCGGGTGACCTCCTCGGCGAACGAGGACAGCTGGTCGACCATGGTGTTGATGGTGGTCTTCAGCTCGAGGATCTCGCCCCGCGCATCGATGTCGATCTTCCTGGTGAGGTCGCCCTTGGCGATGGCGGTGGTGACCGTGGCGATCTGCCGCACCTGGCCGGTCAGATTGGACGCCATCGAGTTCACGGACTCGGTGAGGTCCCTCCAGGTTCCGGAGACGCCCGGCACATGGGCCTGGCCGCCCAGTTCGCCCTCGGTGCCCACCTCGCGGGCCACCCGGGTCACCTCGTCGGCGAACGACGACAGCGTCGTCACCATGGTGTTGACGGTGTCGGCGAGCTCGGCGACCTCGCCGCTCGCCTCGACCGTCACCTTCTTCGTCAGATCACCGTTGGCGACCGCCGCAGAGACCCGCGAAATGTTCCGCACCTGATTGGTCAGGTTGTTGGCCATCAGGTTGACGTTGTCGCTGAGGTCCTTCCAGATGCCGGTGACACCTCGCACCCGCGCCTGACCGCCCAGCACACCTTCCGTACCCACCTCACGGGCGACCCTGGTCACCTCGTCGGCGAAGTCCAGCAGCTGGTCGACCATCGTATTGACCGTCGTCACCAGCTCGAGGATCTCGCCCTTGGCATCGACGGTGATCTTCTTCGACAGGTCGCCCTTGGCCACCGCGGTGGTCACCTCGGCGATATTGCGCACCTGCGAAGTCAGGTTGTTGGCCATGAAGTTGACGGACTGCGTGAGGTCCTTCCAGGTGCCGGAGACACCCTGCACCTCGGCCTGGCCGCCGAGGATGCCCTCGGTGCCCACCTCGCGGGCCACCCGGGTCACCTGCTCCGCGAAGTTCGACAGCTGGTCCACCATCGTGTTGAGGGTGTTCTTCAGCTCCAGGATCTCGCCGCGCGCATCCACGTCGATCTTCTGCGACAGATCACCGCGGGCCACGGCGGTGGCGACCTGCGCGATGTTACGGACCTGGCCGGTGAGGTTCTCGGCCATACCGTTCACGGAGTCGGTCAGATCGCGCCACACACCGGCGACGCCAGGCACCTGCGCCTGGCCGCCGAGTCGGCCGTCCGTGCCCACCTCGCGGGCCACCCGGGTCACCTGCTCGGCGAACGCGGAGAGCTGGTCGACCATCGTGTTGATGGTGTTCTTCAGCTCCAGGATCTCGCCACGCGCATCCACGTCGATCTTCTGCGACAGATCACCGCGGGCCACGGCAGTCGTCACCTGGGCGATCTGCCGCACCTGCGAAGTCAGGTTCCCCGCCATGAAGTTGACGGAGTCGGTGAGTTCCTTCCACGTACCACTGACGCCGTCGACGCGCGCCTGACCGCCGAGGCGGCCCTCCGTACCCACGTCCCGCGCCATCCGCGTGACCTGATCGGCGAACGAGGACAGCTGCGCCACCATCGTGTTGACGGTGTTCTTCAGCTCGAGCATCTCGCCCGCGACATCGACCGTGACCTTCTGCGACAGATCACCATTGGCGACCGCCGTCGTCACCTGCGCGATGTCCCGCACCTGGCCGGTGAGGTTGCGGAACGCGGTGTTCACCGAGTCGGTGAGGTCCTTCCACGTCCCCGCCGCACCCGGCACCTCGGCCTGCCCGCCCAGCCGGCCCTCGACGCCGACCTCCCGGGCCACCCGCGTCACCTGGGAACCGAAGGACTGCAGCTGGTCCACCATCGTGTTGACGGTGTTCTTCAGCTCGAGCATCTCGCCCGCGACATCGACCGTGACCTTCTGCGACAGATCACCGTTCGCCACCGCCGTCGTCACCTGCGCGATGTCCCGCACCTGAGTGGTCAGATTGCGGAAGACGGTGTTCACCGAGTCGGTCAGGTCCTTCCAGGTCCCGGCGGCGCCCGGCACCTGCGCCTGCCCGCCGAGCAGGCCCTCGGCCCCGACCTCGCTCGCCACCCGGGTGACCTCGTCCGCGAACGTACGCAGCGTCTCGGTCATCTGGTTGATCGTCTCGGCGAGTTGAGCCACCTCACCGCGCGCGCTGACCGTGACCTTCTGCGACAGATCGCCGTTGGCGACCGCCGTGGTCACCTCGGCGATACCGCGCACCTGGGAGGTGAGGTTTCCAGCCATCGTGTTCACCGAATCGGTGAGGTCTTTCCACACGCCTGCCACACCGGGCACCGCCGCCTGGCCACCGAGCTCGCCCTCCGTGCCGACCTCGCGGGCAACCCGGGTCACCTCGGAGGAGAAGGAGGACAGCTGGTCGACCATCGTGTTGACGGTGTTCTTCAGCTGAAGCATCTCGCCGGCCACATGGACGGTGACCTTGCGCGACAGATCGCCCTTGGCCACCGCCGTGGTGACGAGAGCAATGTCACGCACCTGTGCGGTCAACCGGTACGCCATGGTGTTGACCGAATCCGTGAGATCCTTCCACGAACCGGACATTCCACGCACCTGGGCCTGGCCGCCGAGTTTGCCCTCGGTACCGACCTCCAGCGCCACCCGCGTCACCTCGTCGGTGAACGCCGACAGCTGGTCGACCAGGTTGTTGACGGTCCGCGCGACCTTCAGGAACTCACCGCGCAGCGGCCGTAGCGACCCGTCGGACCCGTCCGCCCTGTCCACGGCGTGCGAGCGCAGCTCCATACGCTGCTCCAGGTCGCCCTCAGCGACCGCCGAGAGCACCCGCCCCACTTCGGACACCGGCCGCGCCAGATCGTCCACCAGGGCGTTGGAGGCGTCGATCGCGGCCGCCCAGGAGCCCTCGCAGGCCCCCGTCTCCAGCCGCTCGGTCAGCTTCCCCTCGCGCCCGACCATCCTGCGTACACGCGCGAGCTCACCCGTGAGGTGGAGGTTGCGGTCGGCGACCTCGTTGAATACCGCCGCGATTTCGGACATAACGCCGTCGCCGGACACGGTCAGGCGCCTGCGGAAGTTCCCGTCCCGCATCGACACCAAAGCCGCCAGCAGCCTGTTCAGGGCTGCCGCGTCCACTTCGGTTGTCCCATTGTTCCGGGCCCGTCCGCTTTTCGCGCGCGTGTTTTTGCCACGCGCCGCCACGCCAGACTCCACCGTGTCCCTCCCGCAGGGGTTGACCGTACTGCCCGGGCTGTCTCAGGAAGCCTGCCCAGTGTTTCACCATGGCCGAACCAGGCCATAACAGTTCGGCAGCTTCGCATAGCGTCCCCGCCCTCGGTGGGCGGAAACAGCGGTAACCGGCATCCGCTCGGACAGCGAAGGTAAGTAACCTGGCATCCGGCTGTCCACCCGCTCCGGTCCGCCCGGCGGGGGCGGGGTGGCGCAAGTACTACCACCGGGCACCGGGAGGGGCAGGCCGATCATGGCAGAGCCGGGCGTCGAGACGCGTACGAGGAGTTCTGTGATCACCGCGCGGGCGGCTGCCAGCTTCGACCCTGTGGGACGGTCCGTCGCGACCGCCCGCGCCTTTGTGCGCGACACCCTCCAGGGGTGGGGGTATGCCGACGTCGTCGATGATGCGGTCGTCCTCACCAGCGAGCTCGTCACCAATGCCGTCGTGCACGCCGGCACCTCGGCCGACGTTCTCTGTCTGCGTACGGAGGACGGCGTACGGGTCGAAGTCGCCGACCGCTATCCCGAACGCGAAATCCCGATCCAGGGCACCGGTCTGTCACTCGGCAGCCCCGACCGCGAGAACGGCCGGGGACTCCTTCTGTGCGCCGCCCTCGCCTCCCGCTGGGGCGTCGAGTACACCCCCACCTACAAACAGGTGTGGTTCCAACTCGATCTCCCCCAGCGTCCGGTGGGCACCCGCTCCGCCGGCCCGGTCATGCCCACCGCCCTGCTCCCGGTGGCCGACGAACGCGTACGCGTCGCCGTCACCCAGATCGACCGCAGCGGTTCGATCTCCGTCTGGAACGAGGACGCCCAGCACCTCTTCGGATACGCCGCCGAGCAGGTCATCGGCAAGCCGCTGACCGACTTCGCCGCCTGGCCGCACACCCCCGGCATCGGCACCGGCATCGTCGAGGCGCTCCAACTCTCCCGCTGGGAAGGCAGTTACGGCATCCGCGGCACCGACGGCCGCGTCGTCCCCGTCTACGCCTCCCACCTTCGGGTACGGGACACCAACGGAGAGCCCTCCACGGTCTGCCTTCTCGTACGCGACGACGAACGCGCCGTCATCCAGACCCCGCAGCGCGCCCCCGTCACCGAAACGGGCAGCGAGAGCCACGCCACCGACCCCTTCGAGGTCTTCATCGGCTCTCCCGCCCCCGATGATCTCGACGGCCTACTCCAGCGCACCGTCGAGCGCGCCCGCGACATGCTCGACGGCGACGCCGCCTTTCTGCTGCTGGCCACCGACGACGAGACCGAGCTGGAAGTACGTGCCACCACCGGCCTCCCCTCGGCTCGCCAGCGCTTCGCCCGTGTCCCGGTCGAAGCCGGCACCGGCCGCTACGGCTCAGCCAGAATGCCCGCCGTCCACGAGGACCTCACCGCCGTCCCCGGCGCCGTCCCGCTGCTCAACTCCACCGGGATGCGCTCGGTCGTCACCGTCCCGCTGAAGGTCGAGGGCCGCCTCACCGGCTCCCTCGGCGTCGCCGCCGAATCCGCGGGCCGCTACTCCAACGAGGAGGCCCTGCGCCTCCAGTTCGCGGCCGACCGCATCGCCCTGGCCGTCGAATCGGCCCGCCTGGGCGAGCTGGAGCGCCTGCGCCGCGGCTCGCTCTCCTTCCTCGTCGAGGCTTCCGACCTGCTCGCCGGAACACTCGACCGCGACCAAACCCTGGCGCTGATGGCCCAGATGACGGTCCCCACCCTCGCCACCTGGTGCGCCGTCTACACGATCGCCGACCAGGCTTCGGAGCCGTATCTCAGCTACGTACTCCACGAGGACGAGGACCGCATCGACGGCCTCAAGGCCCTCCTGTCCAAAATCGACCCGCCCGACCCGGTCCCCACCCCAGGAGCCCGCGTCTGGACCGCTCCGGCCGACGCCGCCCAACAGGCGGCCCTGCGCACCTCCAAGCGCGAACTCGGCCTGGGCTCCACTTCGCCGGTCTCCTCCGGCATCGGCACCACACGCGCCACGGCCGCAGCCGTCGGCGGCGAGACGGTCGTCCTGCCGCTCGTCGCCCGCAACCGTGTCATCGGCATGCTGGTCCTCGGCAAGCCCTCCGACGACCATTTCCGCCAGGAGATCCTGGAACTCGCCGAGGACCTCTCCCGGCGAGCGGCCCTCGCCCTCGACAATGCCCGGCTGTACTCCGAGCGCACAGCCATCAGCCAGGCCCTGCAGCGCAGCCTGCTGCCGCCGGGGCTGCCCCAGATCCCCGGCGTCGAGGTCGAGGTCATCTACCGCGCGGCCGGCGAAGGCAACGAGGTCGGCGGCGACTTCTACGACCTCTTCCCCATCCGTGACGGCGCGTACGGCTTCGCCATCGGCGACGTGTGCGGTACGGGCCCGGAAGCCGCGGCTGTGACCGGCCTCGCGCGCCACGCACTGCGCCTGCTCGCCCGCGAGGGCTTCGGCGGCCCCGCAGTCCTCGAACGCCTCAACGCGGCGATCCTCGACGAAGGCGCTCGCAGCCGCTTCCTCACGCTCCTGTACGGGGAGTTGTGGCCGCAGGAGGACGGCAGCGCGGTCCTCAAGGTCGTCTGCGCCGGCCACCCGCTGCCGCTGCGTCTGCGTCAGGACGGCAGCGTGGAACCGGCAGCGGAGCCGCAGCCCCTCCTGGGCGTCATGGACGACCTGGAGCTGTACGAGCAGATGGTGACCCTCGACCCCGGCGACGTCCTGCTCTGTGTCACGGACGGCGTCACCGAACGCCGCGAGGGCACCCGCATGCTGGGCGACGACGGTCTGATCGACGTCCTCACGACCTGCACCGGCCTGACGGCGGGAGCGGTCGCCACCCGCGTCCTGCGCGCGGTGGAGCGCTTCGCGGCCGAACCCGCCTCCGACGACATGGCCATCCTCGCGATGCGTATCCCGGAGCCGCACACAGCCTGAACACGAAGAAGGCCCCCGCCACTTGGCGGGGGCCTTCTTCCTTGCCGAGCCCCAATACGGAATCGAACCGTAGACCTTCTCCTTACCATGGAGACGCTCTACCGACTGAGCTATTGGGGCCTGCTGCCCTGCGGCAACGAGGTAGATCATACCCCGAACACCCGGCTGCTCAGAACCATCCACACCACCCACTCCGCTGGGCCGGCCGTTTCCCTGCTGCCACGGTTCCTGCCACCCGTGCACCCTTGCGGACCGGTCCGAGCACACCCAGGATCGCCGACGCACCGGTCCTACTCTCCCCGGAAGTGGTCCTGAACGCAGAAAAGCCCCGCACCATAATGGTGCGGGGCTTTCCCACAATGATTGTTCGGCGGTGTCCTACTCTCCCACAGGGTCCCCCCTGCAGTACCATCGGCGCTGAAAGGCTTAGCTTCCGGGTTCGGAATGTAACCGGGCGTTTCCCTAACGCTATGACCACCGAAACTCTATGAAGATGTACGACCCGGAATCCCCACAGAGGGGGACTCGACAGTTCGTTGCTTCAGAACTAACACAGTGGACGCGAGCAACTGAGGACAAGCCCTCGGCCTATTAGTACCAGTCAGCTTCACCGGTTGCCCGGCTTCCACATCTGGCCTATCAAC
>NZ_JBHWWF010000008.1:238204-246439 GCF_042736455.1 Streptomyces sp. NPDC060064 | reverse complement strand
CTAATCCACCCCGAAGGGCTTCATCGTTCGACTTGCATGTGTTAAGCACGCCGCCAGCGTTCGTCCTGAGCCAGGATCAAACTCTCCATGAATGTCTTCCCGACTGTGCTTAATTAAAAGCGCGGGATCAACACCACTTAGAGCGGAACAGCCGGTCGGAATAAGACCGACTGTTCACAGCGTCCTCGCTGTGTCATTGCCTACCACTGCAGAGCAGTAGCAGGACTTTCAAAGGAACCTCGAACCTGCCGAAACAGGCCGGGGTATCAACATATCTGGCGTTGACTTTTGGCACGCTGTTGAGTTCTCAAGGAACGGACGCTTCCTTTGTACTCACCCGCAGAACATTGTCTGAGGCTTTCCTCCGGGCGCTTCCCTTCGTGTTTCCAACTTTACCAGATCCTTTTCCCGTTCCGTTTCCGGTTCGGAATTTGATTCCAGTGGCCGTTGGGGGCCTTTTGCCTTTCGGCGTGTTCACTACTTTAGCTGATTCCCCAGGCGACTCATAATCGAGTCATTCGGCTTGGATTTCGGCATGCCGAAATCCCACCCGGTTGGGTTGGTAGTAAGTAGTGGATGGCCACTTCGGGTTGCTGAACAGCAGGGCCCGTTTCAAGCGGCTCGGGCTACGTTAGGCGTCCCGGCAGGCCGAGTCAAGTTGCCCTGCGGCGCGGCGTATGGGCCCGGTAGGGGCTCACTGTGGGGTCGCCGTCGATCCAGAACCGCCAGGGGTGGTGGGCGCCCTCACCGCCGACTCCCGTGCGCGGGCCACTGCGCACCTGGTCAGAGCTCGGTGCGGTACCGGGCAGTAGGGACAGTGGGGCGGTCTGGCCGGCGCAGAGGTCGGTGCCGTTCAGGTCGCGGTCGACGTCGAGGGCCGTGGCCAGGCGGGCGGGGCCTTTGGCCAGTTCCTTGTCACTACGGGCCGAGAACCGTCGTTTACGTGCGAGGTCGGCGCCTACTCGGATCTCACCGGCGCGCAGGAGGACCCCGCTCGCCATGCCCTCCGGGCCGCACACCACATTGAGGCAGTGCCACATGCCGTAGGTGAAGTAGACGTACGCATGGCCGGGCGGTCCGAACATCACGTCGTTGCGCGCGGTGCGGCCGCGGTAGGCGTGGGAGCCGGGGTCGATCTCGCCCGCGTACGCCTCTACTTCGGTGAGGCGCAACTCGATGGGGCCGTCGTCGGTGAGGCGTGTCAGGGTGCAGCCAAGGAGCTCCGGGGCGACCTCCAGAACAGGGCGGTCGAAGAACGCCCGGGGCATCGGCGTACGGTCGGGGCTCTCGATCATGGCGTATGAGCCTAGCGGGGAACCGACTACGGTCGTCGCGCGTATGTAGGGGTCAGGACCAATAAGGAGTGGACATGGGCTTCAAGAGGCTGCTTGCGAGCTTGGGCGCCGGCGGTGCTTCCGTGGAGACGGAGCTGACCGAGGCGAACGTGGTGCCCGGCGGTGTGGTGCAGGGCGAGGTGCGCATCCAGGGCGGCTCGGTGGATCAGGTGATCGAGGGGCTCTCCGTCGGTCTGCAGGCGCGGGTCGAGGTCGAGGGTGGTGACCAGGAGGTCAAGCAGGACATCGAGTTCACCAAGCAGCGGCTCGGTGGCGCCTTCGAGGTGAAGGCAGGGGCTGTGCACGTGGTGCCGTTCGGGCTCGAGATTCCGTGGGAGACCCCGGTCACGAGCATCGCCGGGCAGCAGCTGCGCGGGATGAACATCGGTGTGACGACGGAGCTGGAGATCGCGCGGGCCCTGGACTCGGGCGACCTGGACCCGATCAACGTGCACCCGCTGCCGGCGCAGCAGGCGATCCTGGACGCCTTCATCGGGCTGGGCTTCCGCTTCAAGAGCGCGGACATGGAGCGCGGGCACATCCGCGGTACGCGGCAGCGGCTGCCGTTCTACCAGGAAATCGAGTTCTTCCCGCCGCAGCAGTACCGGGGGCTGAACCAGGTCGAGCTCACGTTTGTCGCGGACGACCGCGAGATGGACGTCATCCTCGAGATGGACAAGAAGCCGGGGCTGTTCAGCGAGGGCAGTGACTCGTACAAGGCCTTCAGGGTGGGTCACCACGACTTCCAGTCGACCGACTGGGCGGCGTACCTCAACCAGTGGCTCGCCGATGTCGGCGGGCGTCGCAACTGGCTCTAGGCTCGGATGCGGCAGGACAGGACAGCCGAATCGGAGGTTCAGACGTGACCGAGCTCAAGAGGGCGCCACTTCCGCACGACTTTCATCCGGCGGTGCCGTCGTTCACGGTGGTGAGCGATGACATCGCGCCGGGGTCGGTACTGAAGGACGCCCAGGTCCACTCGGCGGGCAACACCTCGCCGCAGCTGCGGTGGGAAGGCTTCCCGGCGGAGACCAAGAGCTTCGCCGTGACGTGCTTCGATCCGGACGCACCGACGGGCAGCGGTTTCTGGCACTGGGTGCTCTTCGACATCCCGGCGTCGGTCACTGAGCTGCCGGCGGGTGCGGGCAGCGGGAAGTTCGAGGGGCTGCCCGAGGGTGCCGTTCAGGTCCGCAACGACTACGGGTCGAAGGACTTCGGCGGTGCGGCTCCGCCGGCCGGTGAGAACCACCGCTATGTCTTCACCGTGTACGCGGTGGACCGGGCGAAGCTCGGGCCCGACGCGGACGTCTCGCCCGCCGCCGTCGGCTTCAATCTGCGCTTTCACACGCTGGCCCGGGCGCAGTTGATCGCTGAGTACGAGGGGCCTGCCTAGAGCTCAGCGTTCGTTTGTTGTTTGCCCTGCCCTGGTCTTGGAGAGATCAGGGCAGGGCATCTTTTATTGCGTTGTCCATCTCGGCGCGCCCGGCCAAAGTTGATCCAAGCCCAAGGCCCGCAATGGGCTGGGCCGGCGAACGGGAGGTGGGCGAGATGCGGGACACGCTGGTACTGAATGCGAGCTTCGAGCCGCTGTCGACAGTGACACTCAACCGTGCGGTTGTGCTGGTTCTGCAGGACAAGGCCGTCGTCGAGCAGGCCCACCCCGGACTACGTGTGCGTGCTGCCGCGGTCGATCTTCCGGTGCCCCAGGTGATCAGGCTCTGCCGCTATGTCAGGGTGCCTTTCCGAAGACAGGCGCCGTGGTCGAGGCGTGGTGTGCTGGTACGGGACCAGCACCGGTGCGCGTACTGCGGCAAGCGCGCCACGACTGTGGACCATGTGGTGCCGCGGTCGCGCGGTGGTGCGGACAGCTGGCTGAACACGGTCGCGTCCTGCGCCGAGGACAATCACCGCAAAGCGGACCGTACGCCGGAGCAGGCAGGGATGCCGCTGCTCCACGAGCCGTTCGTGCCGTCTCCGGCGGACGCGATGCTGCTCGGGATGCGGGCCGGTGAGCGGTCGGAGCTGCCGCAGTGGCTGACGGCGCAGCCGGCCGCGTAGGAAGCAGCAGTCTTCATGAGGCCCGCCTCCGTTCGGAGGCGGGCCTTCCTGCGTCAGCGCAGCAGCAGTTGGACGATGGCGACGCTGCCGACCACCACGATCAGTACGCGCAGGGCCGTCGGCGGGAGGCGGCGGCCGATCTTGGCGCCGAGCTGGCCGCCGATGGCTGAGCCGACCGCGATCAGCAGGACCGCTGTCCAGTCGAAGTCCGCGACGAAGAGGAAGAAGAGCGCGGCGATGCTGTTGACGACGGCGGCGAGGACGTTCTTGGCGGCGTTGAGGCGCTGCAGGGTGTCGTCGAGCAGCATGCCCATCAGGGACAGGTAGATGATCCCTTGGGCGGCGGTGAAGTAGCCGCCGTAGACGCTGGCGATCAGCAATCCGATGAACAGGAGCGGGCCACCGTCGGGGTGGGCGTGGCTGCCATTGCGCTCGCGGCGGCGCTGGACGGCCTTGGTGATGCGCGGCTGGAGGATCACCAGGATGAGGGCGAGCGCGACCAGTACGGGCACGATCGTCTCGAAGGCCGTCGAGGGGAGCATCAGGAGCAGCAGAGCTCCGCTGATGCCGCCGATCGCGGCGGCGATGCTCAGGCGCAGGAGGCGGCTGCGCTGGCCGGTGAGTTCGGCGCGGTAGCCGATGGCGCCGCTGACCGAGCCGGGAATCAGACCGAGGGCGTTGGAGACGGTGGCGGTGACCGGGGGCAGGCCGGTGGCGAGGAGCACCGGGAAGGTGATCAGTGTTCCTGAGCCGACGATGGTGTTGATGGTGCCGGCGCTGATGC
This sequence comes from Streptomyces sp. NPDC060064, assembly GCF_042736455.1. Taxonomy (NCBI): domain Bacteria; kingdom Bacillati; phylum Actinomycetota; class Actinomycetes; order Kitasatosporales; family Streptomycetaceae; genus Streptomyces; species Streptomyces sp. NPDC060064. The sequence goes on along the minus strand of NZ_JBHWWF010000008.1, from coordinate 242,263 downwards.
CCGCGGCGAAGACGGCGAGCATCTCCCAGATGGTCACGCTGTGCCTCTCGATGATCGGTGCCGGATGCACCGATCATGCCTGAGGGGATACCGGGGTCAGTCGATGGGGGGCTGCTCGCGGCGTTCCGTGCCGTTGCCGCCGCCGGACTTGCCGGAGCCGGAGCCGCCGCCCATGCCGGCCATCGGGTTGAAGTTGCCCATGGCGCCGCTCAGACCCTTGAGCGCGTCGCCGATCTCGCTGGGCACGATCCAGAGCTTGTTGGCGTCGCCCTCGGCGATCTTCGGGAGCATCTGGAGGTACTGGTAGGCGAGGAGCTTCTGGTCCGCGTCGCCGGCGTGGATGGACTCGAAGACCGTACGGATGGCCTGGGCCTCGCCCTCGGCGCGCAGCGCGGCCGCCTTGGCCTCACCTTCGGCGCGCAGGATCGCGGACTGCTTCTCACCTTCGGCGGTGAGGATCTGCGACTGCCGGATGCCCTCGGCGGTGAGGATCGCGGCGCGCTTGTCACGGTCGGCGCGCATCTGCTTCTCCATCGAGTCCTGGATGGAGGTGGGCGGCTCGATCGCCTTGAGCTCGACACGGTTGACGCGGATGCCCCACTTGCCGGTGGCCTCGTCGAGCACGCCGCGCAGGGCCGCGTTGATCTCCTCGCGGGAGGTCAGGGTCCGCTCGAGGTCCATGCCACCGATGATGTTTCGCAGGGTGGTGACCGTGAGCTGCTCGATCGCCTGGATGTAGCTGGCGACTTCGTACGTGGCGGCGCGGGCGTCGGTCACCTGGTAGTAGATGACGGTGTCGATGTTGACCACCAGGTTGTCCTGGGTGATCACCGGCTGGGGCGGGAAGGGGACGACCTGTTCACGGAGGTCGATGCGGTTGCGGATCGAGTCGATGAACGGGACGACGATGTTCAGGCCCGCGTTGAGGGTGCGGGTGTAGCGCCCGAAGCGTTCGACGATGGCGGCGCTGGCCTGTGGGATGACCTGGATCGTCTTGATCAGGGCGATGAAGACCAGCACCACCAGAATGATCAGGACGATGATGATCGGTTGCATCGTGTTCCCTGTGCCCTTCGCTGCCGGATGATTCTGATGATCGAGTTTCCCAGAACACGGGCTGATGTGGGGGGTGTTCGGCTTCGATTTGTCACATGACCACGGCGGTGGCTCCGTCGATCTCCACTACGTCGACCTGTTGGCCTGCCTCGTACGACATGGTCGCGTCGAGTGCGCGTGCGGACCACACCTCACCGGCGAGTTTGATCCGGCCGCCACTGCCGTCGACCCGTTCCAGGACGACGGCCTGACGGCCTTTCAGCGCATCGACTCCGCTGGCGAATTGAGGGCGTTGGGAGCGGTGCCGGGTGGCGATGGGGCGTACAACGGCGATGAGTGCGACGGACACCACGGCGAAGACGAGCACTTGGGCCACCGTGCCGCCGCCGAGCGCCGCGACGACGGCCGCGGCCACCGCTCCGGCGGAGAGCATGCCGAATTCGGGCATCGCCGTCAGTACGAGCGGAATGCCCAGTCCGACCGCGCCGATCAGCCACCACACCCATGCGTCGATGTCCACGTGGTCATGGTAGGTCCGCCGGTCGCGGTGGGGACAGGGGGCGAGGGCAGGGGCGAGATCAGGTCAGCCGCGCGGCCGGGCCGGGGTCGCCCCAACTACGGGGCCGGTCAGCCGAATTCGGCCGGGCCGGAGTCAGCCGAGCGGGAGGCCCTGCGCGGTCCAGCGCTCGCCGTTCTGCTCGACGACCAGCGGGAGGCCGAAGCAGAGCGAAAGGTTGCGGGAGGTCAGCTCGGTCTCCATGGGACCGGCGGCCAGCACCTTGCCCTGACGGATCATCAGGACGTGGGTGAAGCCCGGGGCGATTTCCTCGACATGGTGCGTGACCATGATCATGGAGGGGGCGTACGGGTCGCGGGCGAGGCGGCCGAGGCGGCGGACCAGGTCCTCGCGGCCGCCGAGGTCGAGGCCGGCGGCCGGCTCGTCGAGGAGCAGCAGCTCGGGGTCCGTCATCATCGCGCGGGCGATCAGAGTGCGCTTGCGCTCGCCCTCGGAGAGCGTGCCGAACTTGCGGTCCAGGTACTCGGTCATGCCGAGGCGGTCGAGGAAGGCGCGGGCGCGCTCCTCGTCGACGGCGTCGTAGTCCTCGTGCCAGGTGGCTGTCATGCCGTACGCGGCGGTGAGCACCGTCTGCAGCACGGTCTGGCGCTTGGGGAGCTTCTCGGCCATGGCGACGCCCGCCATGCCGATACGGGGGCGGAGCTCGAATACGTCGACACCGGCGGCGCCGAGCCGCTCGCCCAGGATCTTGGCCGTACCGGAGGTCGGGAAGAGGTAGCTGGAGGCGATGTTGAGGAGGGTGGTCTTGCCGGCGCCGTTGGGACCGAGGATGACCCAGCGCTCACCTTCCTTGACCGACCAGGAGACGTCGTCCACCAGAGCGCGTCCGTCGCGGACCACGGATACGTCCACCAGCTCCAGTACATCGCTCATGAGCGCGTTGTCTCCCCATGCAATCGTCTTGAGGTATTGGGGGCGGTTTATGCACCTGTGGGCACAGCTCCCAGGGAAAACTTACGCCACCGGTCGGGTGGCCCAGTCGCCCGGTCCGGTCCCTAGGCTGGGTCCATGCTTTCCGAACCACGCTCAGGACGGCTGGCCGCATGGGGAAATGCCCTGTTGGCCGGATTTGTATCACCGGATGACGCGGCGCTCGCCATCGTCGGCGACGACGCGGTGCACCGGGTGGAGGGGTTGCCGGGCGAGGCGGGCCCGGTCGGGCTCACGCTTGCGCTGGGGCGGCTGCGGGCGCTCGGGGTGACCGGGTACCGGGTCGCGCTGCCGGCGCCGGGGCATCCGCTGGGGCTCAGCGGGCCACCGGAGTTCAACGCGCGGGCGCTCGACGCGGAGGAGGCGGTCGTCGCATCCGGCGCCACGTACGGGCTGGTGCCCGAGGTCTACGAGGCCGGGCCCGCGGGTGATCTGCATGTGGAGGTCGTCTGGCACTGCCTGCCGGTGCGGGAGGCGCCGCCCGCGGATGTGCCGTCGCTCGGGGAGGCGGAACGGGAGCTCGCGGAGGCGCTGCGGGACGCGACGGAGGTGCTGTCGCGGCTGGATGTGGCGGCGTCGGGGCCGGTGGCGGAGGCGGCGATCGACGCGTATCGGGCGCGGGCGGAGCGGGGGGTGGGCGAGATGCTGGCACCCGGGTATCCGCCGCGGGCGGTACGGGTGTTGGAGCTGGCGCAGCGGGTCGGGCTGCTGATCTCGGTGGCGTACGAGAACGGGCACGGCGGGGCGGTGAGCGCGTCGGAGATGGCGGCGAGGGGCGAGGCGCTGCGCCCGGTGGAACGGGTGGCGCGACGGGCGCAGGTGGCGGCGTACAACGCGTACGTCGAGGAGCGGGAGCGGTGAGCCTCCGGCGGGGGCGGGGTCTTGTTGTCCGGGCCTGGGGTCCTCCGGTCTTGTCGGGTGCGGGCTCCGGTGCCCCTCCGGGCTCGACTCCTCGGGGTCGGCGGCGTACAGGCTCTTGGTGCGTGACCCCGGTTTTGCCGCCAATCCCCTGCGGGGACGACCCTGCACGGCCCCTCCCCACCCGAACGAGACAAGACCACTCGCCGCAGGGGTACAGCGGTCCACCGGAGGAAACCACCCACCGGACAGCAACCACCAACGCCCCCGGCCCACCTCGACCACATGACCGAGCACTGACGGGGGCGACACTGCACGGCCCCTCCCCACCCGAACGAGACAAGACCGCTCGCCGCGGGGGTACAGCGGTCCGCCGGAGGAAACCACCCACCGGACAGCAACCACCAACGCCCCCGGCCCACCTCGACCACATGACCGAGCACTGACGGGGGCGACACTGCACGGCACCTCCCCACGTGTACGGAACGAGACCGCCCGCCGCAGGGGTACAGCGGTCCACCGGAGGAAACCACCCACCGAAGAGCAACCACCAACGCCCCCGGCCCACCTCGACCACATGACCGAGCACTGACGGGGGCGACACTGCACGGCCCCTCCCCACCCGAACGAGACAAGAC
>NZ_JBHWWF010000008.1:225680-238105 GCF_042736455.1 Streptomyces sp. NPDC060064 | reverse complement strand
CCACTCGCCGCAGGGGTACAGCGGTCCGCCGGAGGAAACCACCCACCGGACAGCAACCGACAGCGCCCCCGGCCCACCTCAGCCACATGACCGAGCAACTGAGGAAACCACCCACCGGACAGCAACCGACAACGCCCCCGGCCCACGCTCACCACATGACCGAGCACATAGGCAGGTGGTTAGGGGCCGGGGGCACTGATCGGAACCGGTCAGCCGTTGTAGCCGGCGTTTCCGAACGTCGGGTTCAGCGCGCCGATCACGTTGACGGTGTTGCCGACGACGTTCACCGGGACGTGGACCGGGGCCTGCACCAGGTTGCCGGAGACAACGCCCGGGGAGTGGGAAGCCTTGCCATTGGCGTGCGCACCGGTGGTGGCGGACGCCACACCGGCGCCGGCGGCGACGAGGCTACCGGCGACCATGGTGAGGGCAGCGGCCTTCTTCAGGTTCTTCACTTCGAAATCCTCCTGAGCTTCGCTGCGGCCGGCCGCCGCAGCACGCCATGAAGAACGGCCGTGAGTCGATCAGGATGCGCCGTACGGGTGACATACACCCGACGGTATGAATCTCCGATCTGAGCTGGACGCTCCGGTTGGCCCGTCTCAGCCCGCCAGACCGTGCCGCACGGCCCACAGCGCCGCCTGGGTGCGGTCCGCAAGATCCAGCTTCATCAGAATGTTCGAGACATGCGTCTTGACGGTTTTCTCGGACAGCACGAGCGCCCGGGCGATCTCGCGGTTCGACCGGCCGTCGGCGATCAGGCCCAGTACCTCCCTCTCCCGTTCGGTGAGGGTGCTGCCGCGGCCCGTGCCATTGCTCGGGTCGTCCTGCGAGAGCAGCGCGCCCGCGACCTCCGGCTGGAGCAGCACATGGCCCGCGTGCACGGAGCGGATCGCGCGGGCCAGCGCCTCCGGGTCGACGTCCTTATAGACGTAACCCGAGGCACCCGCGCGCAGTGCGGGGACGACGGTGCGCTGCTCGGTGAAGCTGGTGACGATCAACACCTTGGCGGGGTTCGACAGCTCACGGAGCTTACGGAGGGCGTCGATGCCGTCCATGCCGGGCATCTTGACGTCCATGAGGACGACGTCCGGCTTCAGCTCCTCGGCGCCGGCGACGCCCTCGGCACCGTCCGCCGCCTCGCCGACGACCTCTATGTCGTCCTGGATCTCGAGGAAGGTGCGCAGTCCTCGCCGTACCACCTGATGATCGTCGACCAGCATGACACGGATCATCCCGGTCCTCGCATGGGGCTCAGCCTCAGCCACCGGGCACCTCCATCTCGATCGTGGTGCCCTTTCCGGGCGCCGATTCCACGGTGAGCGTTCCGCCGACCCCGTTCGCCCGGTCCCGCATCGAGACCAGTCCCAGATGGCGGCCGGCCCGGCGGACCGCCTTCGGCTCGAACCCCTTGCCGTTGTCGGTGACGCTGAGGACCGCGCCCTGGCCGCGGCGGACCAGGACCACATCGACCTCGTCCGCGCCGGAGTGCCGCAGCGCATTGTGCAGGGCCTCCTGGGCGATCCGGAGCAGGGCATCCTCCTGGGCGGCCGGCAGCGCTCGGACACCGCTGCTGTCGAAGGTGACCCGGGCGGTGTGCGCGCGGTCGAGGACCTGAATATGCGTACGGAGTGTGTTGACCAGTCCGTCCTCGTCGAGGGCGGCGGGGCGCAACTCGACGACGGCGGCGCGCAGTTCGTCCGCGGCCTCCGCGGCGAGCACGGCGACCTGCTGGAGCTCGCCCTTGGCGCGGGCCGGGTCGCGGTCCACCAGGGCGGCCGCGGCCTGGGCGGTCAGCCGGAGCGAGAAGAGCTTCTGGCTCACCGCGTCATGCAGCTCATGGGCGAGGCGGGAGCGTTCCTCGGCGATGGTGAGCTCGCGGCTGCGCTCGTACAGCCGGGCGTTGGTCAGGGCTATCGCCGCGTGCTGGGCGAGGATGGAGAGCAGTTCCTCGTCCTCGGCGGTGAAGCCGCAGCCTCCGTCGGGCTTGGGACACCGCTTGTTCGCCAGGAAGAGCGCGCCGATGGTCTCGTCGCCGTCCTTGATCGGCAGGCCGAGGAAGTCGGACATGTCCGGGTGGGCGGACGGCCAGCCCTCGAAGCGGGGGTCCTCGCGGACATCGGCGAGGCGCTCCACCTTCGCGTCGCGGAGCATCGAGGCGAGGATGCCGTGCTGCCGCGGGAGCGGGCCGATCGCCTTCCACTGCGCGTCGCTGACGCCGTCGACCACGAACTGGGCGAAGCCGCCGTGGTCGTCGGGCACGCCCAGCGCCGCGTACTCGGCGTCAAGGAGCTCGCGCGCCGAGGCGACGATCGTCTTCAGCACGTCACGCACCTCGAGATGCCTGCTCATGGCGAGGAGCGCGGTGCTCACGGCGGCGAGGCCGGAGCTCGGTCGGTGACTCATGAACTCACCGTACCGGCGGGGTGTGACGGTCCGTATCGGGCCGGGGACGGCTACCGCTTAGGGCTCAGGACGTAGGTCGAAATCCCTTGGCCGGTGGGGTCCCGCGCACGAGGCGGTGCGCGGTGTCGCGTTCCTACGTTGGTGGCACCGACGCGGATACAGCGGAACAAGGGGATGGACATCATGCCGGTAGCGGTGATCACTGGGGCTTCGAAGGGCTTGGGGCGTGCGCTCGCGGCGGCCCTCGCCCGGCAGGGCTGGGATCTGGCTCTGGGGGCCAGGACCGCGAGCGTCCTGGAGGAGAGCGCGCGTCATATCCGCGCGGCGTACGGGACGCGTGTGGCGGCGGTGGCGGGGGATGTCACCGATGCCGGGCACCGCAAGGAGCTGCTGGCCGCGGCCCGTGAGCTCGGTGGTCTCGACCTGCTGGTGAGCAATGCGAGCGCGCTGGGGGCCGAGCCGCTGGTGCGGCTGTACGCGCTGCCGCTGGAGGGGCTGCGGGCGGCGCTGGAGACCAATGTGGTCGCCGCGCTCGGACTCGTACAGGAGGCGCTGCCGCTGCTGCGGGCGTCGGGGGCGGGCACGGTGATCGCGGTCAGCTCGGACGCGGCGGCGGAGGCGTACGAGACCTGGGGCGGCTACGGAGCCTCGAAGGCGGCGCTCGACCATCTCGCGGCGGTCCTCGCCGTCGAGGAGCCGGAGCTGCGGGTGTGGACGGTGGACCCGGGCGATATGCAGACGGATCTGTACGCGGCCGCGGTACCGGGCGACGACGACCCGCGACCGGCGCCGGAAACGGTGGCGCCGGCCTTCCTCCGGCTGCTGGAACAGCGACCCGTCAGCGGTCGGTACGCGGCGCCCTCGCTGCTGGATGCGCGATGAAGGTGCTGGAGTCGCTGTGGGTGCCCGAGGAGCTGTCGGCCAGGGTGCCTGCCGAGGAGCGCGGATCGGGTCGGGACGACGTACGGCTGATGGTCTCCCGCGGGACGGAGGTGTTCCACCACGCCTTCCGTGACCTTCCCGGGCAGCTGCGGGCCGGGGACGTCCTGGTGGTCAATACGTCGGCCACGCTGCCCGCCGCCGTCAATGGGCGGGTCGGCGGCGAGGCGGTCGTCGTGCACTGCTCGACGCGCGGGGACGACGGGCGGTGGGCGGTGGAGCTGCGCCGCCCGGACGGTGCGGGCAGCACTCTGCCGCGCGCCGGCGGGCCGGTGGGTGCGGTCGTACGGCTTCCCGGGGGCGAGCAGCTCGTACTGGAGACGCCGCTCGCGCCGGGCGGCGACCGGTTGTGGTGGGCGTCGGTGTCGGTGGATGTGCCGGAGCTGCTGCACCGGTACGGCAGGCCGATCCGGTACCGGTACACGACTGGGGACCAGCCCCTGGCCGCGTATCAGACGGTCTTCGCGCTCCCCTCCCCCGACGGGGCGGGATCGGCGGAGATGCCGAGCGCCGCGCGTCCCTTCACGGCGCGGCTGGTGGCGGCGCTGGTGAGCCGGGGCGTGCAGTTCGCACCTATCACTCTGCATACGGGGGTGGCTTCGGCGGAGGCGCACGAGCCGCCGTACCCGGAGCGTTTCGAGGTGCCGGCGACGACGGCGTGGCTGGTCAATGCCGCGCGGGCGGGCGGCGGGCGGATCGTGGCGGTCGGTACGACGGCGGTCCGCGCCCTGGAGTCGGCGGCGGGTCCGGACGGAGTCGTGCGGGCTGCCTCGGGGTGGACCGATCTGGTCATCACGCCTGGGCGCGGCGTGCATGCGGTGGACGGGCTGCTGACCGGGCTGCACGAGCCGGAGGCCTCTCATCTGCTGATGCTGGAGGCGATCGCCGGGCAGGCGGCGCTGTGCCGCAGCTATACCGAGGCAGTGCGCCATCTCTACCTCTGGCACGAGTTCGGCGACGTCCACCTCATACTCCCGGTCAAAGACGCTCACTCTTCGCATTGCTGAAGCAACGCATGGTGAGATCGACAGGTGCTCGATGTGAGCCCGAGCATAGGGCGTAGGTCACTTACGAACGTCTCTAGTAGGCACAAAAGGGGCATCTCACCCGGTAATCGGTAATGAGTGGGAAAAAGGCGTCATCGCGACGCCCCGATCCACTATCGCGGGTCGTACGTCACACCTTTGCCACAACATTTTGCTGCCGCTAAGAATTGCTCCCGTCGCCGCCGAGGAGCGCAGCGCCGCACCCGGCCTGATGCGACTTCCGCTATTCGAAGAGGTACGTCTGTATGTCCGCGTTCAGCACCCGCCTGACCAAGACCAACAAGGTCTCGATCGCCGGTATCGCCGCCGCTGCCGTCGCCGCCCTCACGTTCTCCCTCGTCCCGGGTAACGCCTCCGCCACCCAGACCGAGGCCCTCGCCGCCGCCCCCGTGGCCTGGAGCACCGGGACCGCCGCCGCGCAGACGACCGCTGTCCACGCGAGCATCGTCAAGCAGCAGACGGTTGTCGCCGCCAAGGCGGACGCTGCCGCCAAGGCAAAGGCCGCGGCTGCCGCCAAGGCCAAGGCCGAGGCCGAGGCCGCTGCCAAGAAGAAGGCGGCCCAGGCCGCCGCCAAGAAGCGTGCGAAGCAGCAGGCCGCCAGCCGCGCCGCCGCCCGCAAGCCGATCTACGCCAACAACCTTGACGGCTGGATCCGCGAGTCGCTCGACATCATGAAGAAGCACAAGATCCCCGGCACGTACGAGGGTCTGCACCGCAACATCATGCGTGAGTCCAGCGGCAACCCGAAGGCCATCAACGGCTGGGACATCAACGCGATCAACGGTGTTCCGTCGATCGGCCTGCTGCAGGTCATCAAGCCGACGTTCGACGCGTACCACGTCCCCGGTACGGCGCACAGCCAGTACGACCCGGTCGCCAACATCACGGCCGCGGCCAACTACGCCGCCGACAAGTACGGCACGATCGACAACGTCGACAGCGCCTACTGAGCCGCTCCGGGCGGTCCGACAGCTACGCCGAAGGGCGGCACCCCACAGGGGGTGCCGCCCTCGGCGCGTACACGGACAGATGCGCGGACGTGTTACTTGCGCATGACCTCCGGCTCGTGGCGGCGCAGCAGTCGCGCGACCGCGACGCCGCAGATGACGCCGATGGCGAGCAGGATCGTGATGTTCAGGCCCCACTGGCCCGCCGAGTGCTCCCACAGCGGATCCAGGTCGGTGGGCTTGTTCGGGTCCCACGGCGGCATCAGATGTGACAGGTCGAGCGTCGCGCCCGCGCCTGCGATGGCCCACCGGGACGGCATCAGCCAGGCGAACTGCTCCAGGCCGGGCGAACCGTAGACCTGGAAGAGGATGCCGGTGAAGACGACCTGGACGATGGCGAACATGACCAGCAGCGGCATGGTCTTCTCGGCGGTCTTCACCAGCGAGGAGATGACCAGGCCGAACATCATCGAGGTGAAGCCCAGCGCGATGACGACGAGGCAGATCTCGACGGCCGGAGGCATGATCAGGCCCTCTGCCGGCAGGTCGCGGGTGGCGAAGCCGATGCCGCAGATGATGACGCCCTGGATGGCCGTGATCACTCCGAGGACGATCACCTTGGACATCAGATACGCCGAGCGGGCCAGGCCGGTGGCCCGTTCCCGTTCGTAGATGACCCGTTCCTTGATCAGTTCTCGTACGGAGTTGGCCGCGCCGGAGAAGCACATGCCGACCGCGAGGATCAGCATGATCGTGCCGGCGTCGCCGTTGAACCTGCTCGGCGGCGTGGGCGGCGCGAGGCCGAACTTCGCCGGAATGACAACGCTGACCAGGCCCAGGACCGCGGGCAGGATCACCATCAGGCCGAGGAAGCCCTTGTCGGACGCGATGACCGAGGAGTAGCGGCGGATCAGCGTCCACAGCTGGGAGCCCCAGCTCTGCGGCTTCGGCGGGCGCATCTGCTGCGGCGGCGGCATGTGCACCGACTGCGCGGCGACGGCGTCGATGTCCGCGGCGTACATCTGGTAGTGCTGCGAACCGCGCCAGCGGCCCGCCCAGTCGTAGTCACGGTAGTTCTCGAACGCGGAGAAGACGTCGGCCCAGGTGGTGTAGCCGAAGAAGTTGAGCGCTTCCTCCGGCGGGCCGAAGTACGCCACCGAGCCGCCGGGGGCCATGACGAGGAGCTTGTCGCAGAGCGCGAGCTCGGCCACCGAGTGGGTGACCACCAGGACCGTACGGCCGTCGTCAGCGAGGCCTCGGAGCAGCTGCATGACATCGCGGTCCATGCCCGGGTCGAGGCCCGACGTCGGCTCGTCCAGGAAGATCAGCGACGGCTTGGTCAGCAGCTCGAGGGCGACCGAGACACGCTTGCGCTGGCCACCGGAGAGCGAAGTGACCTTCTTCTCCTTGTGGATGTCGAGCTTGAGCTCGCGCAGCACCTCGTCGATACGGGCCTCGCGCTCGGCCTCGGCGGTGTCACCGGGGAAGCGGAGCTTGGCCGCGTACTTGAGCGCCTTACGGACGGTGAGCTCCTTGTGCAGGATGTCGTCCTGCGGAACCAGACCGATGCGCTGGCGCAGTTCGGCGAACTGCTTGTAGAGACTGCGGTTGTCGTAGAGGACGTCGCCCTGGTTGGCGGGCCGGTAGCCGGTGAGCGCCTTGAGCAGGGTGGACTTGCCGGATCCCGAGGGGCCGATGACGCCGATCAGCGACTTCTCCGGTACGCCGAAGGAGACGTCACGCAGGATCTGCTTGCCGCCGTCGACCGTCACCGTCAGATGACGTGCGGAGAAGGAGACCTCGCCGGTGTCGACGAACTCCTCGAGCCGGTCGCCGACGAGGCGGAACGTCGAGTGGCCGACGCCGACGATGTCGTTCGGGCCGATGAGTACGGTGCCGGACTTGGCGATCGGCTGACCGTTGACATACGTGCCGTTGTGGGATCCGAGGTCGCGGATCTCGAAGCGGCCGTCGGGAGTGGCCACGAACTCGGCGTGGTTGCGCGAGACCTGGAGGTCGGAGACGACCAGTTCGTTCTCGAGCGCACGACCGATACGCATCACCCGGCCGAGGGCCAGCTGATGGAACGTGGTCGGGCTGCGGTCCCCGTACACCGGCGGGGCCCCCGCGACACCGCCCGCGCCGCCCGCGCCGCCGGGTCCCTGCTGGTGCGGGACCTGCGCCTGAGGTGGCTGCTGCTGCCAGCCCTGCTGCGGCTGCTGAGCCGGAGCCTGCTGCTGCCAGCCCTGCTGCGGCTGCTGGGCCGGGACCTGCTGCTTGACCGCCTGCTGCTGGGGCGCGGCTCCCTGGGCGCTGTACCCGCTCGCGCCGGCTCCGGAGAGGTTCAGCCGGGGGCCGTCGGTCGCATTGCCCAGGTGTACCGCCGAGCCGGGGCCGATCTCCATCTGATGGATTCGCTGGCCCTGCACGTATGTGCCGTTGGTGCTGCCGTGGTCCTCAATCACCCAACTGCGGCCGCCCCAGCTGATGCTGGCGTGCCGCCACGAGACCCTGGCGTCGTCGATCACCAGGTCGCCCTGCGGATCACGTCCGAGGGTGTATGACCTGGACGGATCGAGGGTCCAGGTCCTTCCGTTCAATTCCAGTACGAGTTCCGGCACTCCATGCCCCACTAGTTGTCCCCCGAGTTACCCCCATCGCAGGGAGTCTAGGGATGGCGAACATCGTGAGGAACTATTTCAGGCCCGATCCCGTATCCGAAAGTCGGGCCATGTGAAGACCGCCTTCGGGCCGGCCGTTGACGGAGGAGAAACACCCACGGAGAGTGGTAACCGCCCATGAGTGCGTACGGATCATGCGCGACCGGGGGCAACTGGGGCAAACCCAGAGGGATCGGGGGGTCCGGATGGACGCGAACGGCATTGGCGACCGGGTGCGTTGGGGCGATGTGCTGCTGGCGTCGATCGCCGCGGTGAGCTGGGCACTGGTCGGGATGGCGGGTGCCGCGGCGCTCGGACTTCACCTGCTGGGTGCGGATTCGGCGGCGGCGCTCGGGCCGATGACGGCCGCCGTCGTGGTGCTCGCGGTGGGCGGATCGGTGACGCCGACAGGCGATGTGTCCGCGTTCGGCCTGGAAGGTGCGCAGGCGCAGACCGCCGTCGACATCACGCCACTCGGGGTGGGCCTCTTCGGGGCGTTGTTCCTTGCGTACTTCTTCCTACGCTCGCTGCGTGGTGCGGGACCGTACATCTCGGGGACCGAACTCGCCGCGCGGGTGGGCGGGGTGGTGCTCCTCTTCGTCGCGACGGTCGGCGGCTTGGCGTGGGCAGGTCACGACGTCATCACGATCGACGGGGCGAAGCTGGGGCTCAACCTCGACAAGGTGCCGGGCGTGGGCGGTGACGGAGGCGGAATCGAAGTACCCGGCCTCGGCGACATCGGCGACATCGGAGGGCTGCTGCCCGACCGGCTCGGGGATCTGGTGGACGCCAAGGCGGCGGTGGGATTCAGCGTGAACACCGCGGATTCACTGGCGGGCGCGCTGTTCTGGGTGCTCGGCGTGCTGGCGATCGCGCTCCTCGCGTCACGGCGTACGCCACTGCCGCGCGGGGCGGCGTGGGCGGCGCTGCGGCGGACGGTACGGCCGGCCGCGTCCGCGCTGGCGAATGTGCTGCTCGTCGCGGTCCTCGCGGGGTACGCGGCGGCGGCATACGCGGCGATCGGCGACGACCACCCGAAACGGATCGCGGGCGCGGCGCTGCTCGGGGCGCCGAACGGGGTGTGGCTGGGGATTCCGCTGGGGCTGTTCGTGCCGTGGGACGGCGAGGCGACGGGCGAACTGGCGAAGTTGCTGCCCGATCCGCTGGACGAACTGCTGCGGGTCTCGGCGGACGAGCCTGCCACAGTCGGCAGGCTGGCGGAGCTGGACGGACGGGTGTGGCTGCTGGCGGTCGCGGCGGCCGTGACAATGCTGTGCGCGGGGGTGCTGGCGGCGTCGCGCACGCCGGTGGGCGGCCTGGGTGCGGCGGGGTTCGCGGGGCGCTGTGCGGTACGGCTGGGCGGGGTGACGGCGCTGACGCTGCCGCTGCTCGTATGGCTGACCGATGTCTCGGCGGACGCGTCGCTGTCGGTGCTGGGCCTCGACGCGTTCGGCGCCGGGATCGAGCTGCACGGGCAGCTGGGGATGGCGCTGCTGCTCGGGGCGGCGTGGGGTACGGCGACGGGCGGGGCGGGTGCGCTGCTGGTGTACGCGACGCGGGGCGGTGGCCGGGCCGAGTTTCCTGGGCAGGAGCCGGAGCAGGTCCCTGGGCCGGAGCAGGTCCCTGGGCCGTACCGGCCGATGGCGCCGTACCGGCCCTCGAACGACGACACGAACCCGTATCTGCGCCCACCGCCCGGGATCCACGGTGCGCCGACGATGGTGGGCCCGGTGGTGCCCCCGCCGCTGCCACCGCCACCGCCACCGCCACCGCCGCGCTACGCCGCCCCCGCCGACCCCGAGGAGGGCCCGCCGCCGGGCACCCCGAGCAGCGGCCGCTGAGCCGGGGTGCGCTTGTCCGCCACTCGGGACGCGCCGTCTCGGCGCGGCGTCCGCCAGATACGGTGGAGGCACCATGAGCGCACCGCAGAACTCCGACGTCCCCACCCTTCTCGTCAAGATCTTCGGGAAGGACCGTCCCGGGATCACTGCCGGGCTCTTCGACACCCTCGCCGCCTACTCCGTCGACGTGGTCGACATCGAGCAGGTCGTCTCCCGTGGCCGCCTCGTCCTGTGCGCCCTGGTCACCGCACCGACCGCCGGCGGGACCACCGAGGGCGAGCTGCGGGCCACCGTGCACAGCTGGGCCGAATCGCTGAAGCTGCAGGCCGAGATCATCTCCGGCACCGGCGACAACCGGCCGCGCGGCAGCGGCCGTTCTCACGTCACCGTGCTCGGACATCCGCTCACCGCTGAGTCGACCGCCGCCATAACGGCCAGAATCGCTGCCATCGGCGGCAACATCGACCGTATCTTCCGGCTCGCCAAGTATCCGGTCACCGCCGTGGAGTTCGCGGTGTCCGGTACGGAGACCGAGCCGCTGCGTACCGCGCTGGCGACCGAGGCCGCCGGGATCGGCGTCGATGTGGCGGTCGTGTCGGCCGGACTGCACCGCCGGGCCCAGCGTCTGGTCGTCATGGATGTGGACTCGACACTCATCCAGGACGAGGTCATCGAGCTGTTCGCCGCGCACGCCGGCTGCGAGGACAAGGTCGCCGAGGTCACCGCCGCCGCGATGCGTGGGGAGCTGGATTTCGAGCAGTCCCTGCACGCGCGCGTGGCGCTGCTGGCCGGGCTCGACGCGTCCGTCGTGGACAAGGTCCGCTCGGAGGTCAGGATGACCCCCGGCGCCCTGACCCTGATCCGTACGCTCAAGCGGCTCGGCTACCAAGTGGGCGTCGTGTCGGGCGGGTTCACGCAGGTCACCGATGACCTCAAGGTCCGGCTCGGGCTCGACTTCGCCTCGGCGAACACGCTGGAGATCGTGGACGGGAAGCTCACCGGCCGCGTCGTCGGCGAGATCGTGGACCGCGCGGGCAAAGCCAGGCTGCTGCGCCGGTTCGCCGCCGAGGCGGGAGTTCCACTCGCGCAGACCGTCGCGATCGGCGACGGTGCGAATGATCTGGACATGCTCAACGCCGCGGGGCTCGGCGTTGCCTTCAACGCCAAGCCGGTCGTGCGCCGGGCCGCACACACCGCGGTCAATGTGCCGTTCCTGGACACGGTTCTCTACTTGCTGGGGATCACCCGCGAAGAGGTCGAGGCGGCCGACGGCGAGGGCGAGGAGCACTGACCGGCCGACCACATGCGCGACCGCAGTACGCGGCCGATGTGCGAGGCCGATGTGCGAGGCCGATGTGCGAGGCCCCGGCGCGGGATCCGCGCCGGGGCTGGTTCATGTGCCGGGGCTGTTTCACATGCAGGGGCCGGCCGACGTGCCGGACAGGGGTCAGTCGTGCGGCGCCCAGTAGTCGAGCAGCGTGCCCACGCCGTGCTCCACGGACTTCCAGGAGCCACTGAAGCCGACGACCGCGTACGCCGCGGTCGGGAAGCCGCTCTGCGTCATCCGTGCCAGCGCGTCACCCTCGACCTTTCCGGCGAGGGCGTCGGCGAGCGCGTGGATCGCGGGGTTGTGGCCGATGACGAGTAGGTCGTTCACCTCGTCCGGAGTCTCGCTGAGCAGCGCGAGAAGATCGCCGAGAGAGGCCTCGTACAGCCGCTCCTCGTACACCGTCCTGGGGCGGTGCGACAGCTCGTGCACCGCCAGCTTCCAGGTCTCGCGGGTCCTGCTCGCGGTCGAGCACAGAGCCAGGTCGAAGGCGATACCGGTGTCGGCGAGCCTGCGGCCGGCCACCGAGGCGTCCATACGGCCCCGGTCGGCGAGCGGGCGCTCATGGTCGGACACCTGGGGCCAGTCGGCCTTCGCATGCCGGAGGAGGACGATCCTGCGGGTTTCGGGAGGTCCGGGGGGTGTCCCCCCGGAAGACACAGCGGCGCTCATGCACCCCAGCTTCGCATGAAATGCGCCAGCGGGCTCAGGGTGTTGACCGGCTCCCCCACGAAGGGTGAATCCGTCATCGGGACAGGGTTTGCTGAATGCGGTCGATCAATTGGCCCACTGCCGGGTCGCCGCCCGCGGCGTGCGCCTGGCCCGGATCCGCGATCAGCAGAAGCAGTACGACGAAGGCGAGCATGGGCAGGGCGAGTGCCCACCACGGCAACCGGATGTCGACGCTGCCCGCGGCCTTGGCGTGGGACCGGGTGTGCGTGTGGGCCGACATGGCCGCCTCCGTAGGTCTGCGGTTTGTTGCTTCAAACCTACGGATCATGGGCTCGTGGGCCCATCCGGTGACCCACCCACTTCACCCTGACCCTGACCCCCTAGGGGTTGGTGGTGCTAGCCCCCCCTTTTTTTGCGGCTCGGTTCCCCTCCGGGGCGCCTTGAGCGTCTGCCGACGGTCGATCGTGCTCGACCGCTCGTCCCTCATTTTCTGCGGCTCGGTTCCCCTCCGGGGCGCCTTGAGCGTCTGCCGACGGTCGATCGTGCTCGACCGCTCGTCCCTCATTTTCTGCGGCTCGGTTCCCCTC